>JAWXTL010000169.1:0-4106 GCA_044433565.1 Rikenellaceae bacterium
TACCTTCGGGGGCTAGAATCATCCGAATTGCGATAGCGGATTTTTCGCAGCACCTGACCCAGCACAAGTCCCAGAAAAGACCCGAGCGTCCCAGAACAATCCATACCTTCGGGGATAGAATCTTTTAATTGAGAAACCTAGCTCTCAGTATTCTTCATTAGAACGCCCCAAAGCACTATTCCCCTCCCTTGCTGCTCGATGACTCCTGCCGCCTATATGAATTTGGTGTCATCCCTGCGTACTTCTTGAAATATTGCGAGAAAAATGAAGCATTAGCAAAAGAAAACTCCTCGGCAATCTCGGCGATAGATCGCCTCTGATCCTTCAATTGAGACTTAATATTAACAATCGTACACTCGCTAATCCATGAACTAGCCGAACGAGACGATGCCTTCTTGATTACCTTAGATAGGTGTGCCGAGGTGATCTGCTGCTTCTGTGCGTAGAACAATAGATTTCGCTGTGTTCGATAATTCTGATGCACCTCACGAATAAAGTCATAGAATATAACTTGCTCTCGACTCTGTATCTGCTGCTGGGTCTTCCCCCGACGCTTACCAAAAATAGCCGCTATCTCATAGGCGGTAATCTCTAGCAGCGAATTGTTTACCTCTCTGCGAAACGGATACTCTTGGTCTGAGTACTCTTGGGTGAGGGTTTTGTACCAAAATAGTAGTTGATCGACCTCACCCCTGGTGAGCGAAATACATGGTGCCTCCTTGATATTGGTCAAGTAGAGCCCCTTGTTTGGGATATTCACATTCGAGAAAAGGTCAATATGCACCGAGAGTATCACACCCCGAAAATCGGTTGATGTATGTAACATCTGAACCACCGAATAGGGGAATGCAACCACAAGGTCGTATGCCCGAATATGATAATGTTTCATATCGACGATAACCTGACTCTCGCCTTCGAGACACAACAGATAACCCCCCGATTCAATCGCAAGAGGTAATTTTATATCCTCTGTAAACTCGTTGAATCCTAGATCCTCTCGACTAATATAATGTGCAGAATACTTCATCTGGCAAAGGTATCTATATTTCTTTGATAATAAATAATCGAAAGGGTGAAAAATACCCTAATTTGAACATTTTTCGCCCTAAACTGGACTTTCCCAACCCCTTGAATTGATGTATCTTTGTGGTCGAATTATGACTTTAACCATTTAGATCAATGAAAATATTAAGATTTTTTGCTTTGGCACTGGCTTTTATGTTTGCTTCGTGCGGTGATATTGAACACACGTCCAGCTCTGTGCGTCGGGTGAAGTGTGCCCAGGTTCAGCAATACTCCTCTATTTTTTCGGTTACCGAATTTCCTGGGAAGGTTACCTCGGCTACCGATGTTAATTTGGGATTTCGGGTTGCGGGGATTATTGAACGTGTGCCTTATAATGTGGGTGATTATGTCCCTTCGGGTTCGGTTTTGGCTGTGATGGATCGTCGTGATTATGAGCTTCAGCTTCGGGCTACACAGGCCGAGTATGATGGCATCAAGGCTGAGGTCGATCGTGTGGTGGCTCTTTATGCCGATAGTAGTGTTTCGCAGAATGATTATGATAAGGCGGTTCATGGACTAAAGATGATTTCGGCTAAGTTGGACTCTCATCAAAATGCTCTGGATGATACTGAGCTTCGTGCTCCTTTTTCGGGTTATGTTCATCAGAAAAACTTCGACCGTGGCGAGGCGGTTAGTGCTGGGATGCCTGTGGTTTCTTTTATTTCGTCTTCTTCTCCTGAGATTGTGGTAAACCTACCCTCTGAGGATTATATCAAACGTTCACAGTTGGTTAGTGCCACAGCTTCGTTTGATCTCTATCCTGAGGTGGTCTTTCCTCTTGAGCTCAAAAGCATCTCTCCCAAGGCAAATCTCAATCAACTCTATGAGGCTCGTTTTGTGGTTGAGCCAACCGCAGGGGTGACTCCTTCGGTGGGTATGATTTCGATGGTGACTATCAATTATAGTCAGCAGTTGCAGGATCGGGTGGTGATTCCTTTTTCGGCAGTTTTTGAGCGTGAGGGTCTTTCGATGGTTTGGGTTCTTAGGGATGGTGTGGTCAATAGTGTGCGGGTGAAGATTTCTGAGATACTTAGTGGTGGTTTGGCTGTGGTCGATTCGGGTCTTGCGGCACATGATGTGGTGGTCTCGGCAGGTGTCAATTCGCTGAAAGAGGGCGAGAAGGTGAATCCGCTTGAGGAGGTGTCGCCAACAAATATCGGTGGCTTGATGTAGGTTTTTTTTTTAAATGAAAGGGGAATAAATAAGATGAATTTAGGAAAATGGGCATTGTCCAATAGCAAACTGGTCTATTATCTGGTTGCTATTTTGATTGTTGGAGGTGTGCTCTCTTATAATAATATAAGCAAACTCGAAGACCCTGCGATTCGGGTAAAACAGGCGGTGGTGGTGACCACCTACCCCGGAGGTTCGCCTTCGGAGGTTGAACTGACGGTGACCGACCCTCTGGAGAAGGCGATCCGTTCGATGAGTTCGGTCGATAATGTCGTGAGTCGTTCGTCGGCCGATCTTTCGATTATTACGGTCAATCTGCTCACTACGGTTGCCGATCGAGAGCTCGAACAGCAGTGGGACCTTTTGCGTCGTAAGGTGGGCGATGTTCAGTCGAAGCTTCCTTCGGGGAGCTCTACTAGTGTGGTGGTCGATGACTATGGCGATGTTTTTGGTATGTTCTATGCTTTGACCTGCGACGGGTTTAGCAACGAAGAACTCTCTGATTATGCGCAGTTGATCTGTTCTCAGGTGCAGAATATTAGTGGTATATCGAAGGTTCAGCTCTATGGTGAGTTCCAGAGTGTGATTAATGTTTCGATTCTCGAAGATAAGATGGCGAATCTTGGGGTGTCGCCTGTTGAGGTGTTGCAGACTATCAAGGGTCAGAATCAGATTATCTATTCGGGCTATTTCGAGAGTGGCGAGCAGCGCATTCGGGTTTCGGTCAATGATCGTTACCGCAGTGTTGAAGATTTGGGTAATTTGATTATCAAGGGTCACCAAGGCGATCAGTTGCGCCTGAGAGACGTGGCTCTGATCGAGATGGATTATGCTAACCCCACTCGCAATAAGATGTTTTATGATGGACAGGAGGCTATTGGTATTTCGATTTCGGCTCTTTCGGGGACAGATATTACCAAACTTGGGCAGTTGGTCGAGGAACGATTAGAGGAGCTTCGTGCCTCACGACTTCCCGTTGGGATCGACTATCATAAGGTTTTCTTCCAGCCTGAGCGTGTTGAGGCTTCGATCAATAGCTTTGTGTTCAACTTGATTGGGTCGGTGTTGATTGTTATTGTGGTGTTGATGTTTGCTATGGGGCTTCGTAGTGGTGTTCTTTTGGGTACAACTCTGATTATTACGGTTGTGGGGTCGATCTTATTTCTTAGCATCTTTGGGGGGACGCTTCAGCGGGTTTCACTCGCTTCGTTTATCTTGGCGATGGGGATGTTGGTCGATAATGCTATTGTTATTGTCGATGGCATTTTGATTGATCTGGGGCGTGGACGACCTCGCTCTGAGGCACTAACCGAGATAGGGCGCAAGACGGCAATGCCTCTGTTGGGTGCTACGTTGATTGCTATTTTGGCCTTTTTCCCTATCTTCCTTTCGCCCGATACGGCTGGTATCTATGTTCGTGACCTTTTTGTGGTGTTGGCGGTCTCTCTGTTTTTGAGTTGGATCCTCTCGCTTACTATGGTTCCGCTACAAGCCAAATATATGTTGAAAAATCCTAAAAAGGCGAAAGACCGATCTCAGAGCAAGATATATCGTGCTCTGCGGTCGACTTTGGTGTGGGGCTTGTCGCATAAAACCACTTCGATCGTTATTGCCCTCTCTTTGGTGGCACTTAGCGGTTGGTTGTATCTGGGTCTGCCTCAGAGCTTCTTTCCTGATATGAACTACAATCAGCTCTATATCGAATATAAACTGCACGAGAATAATACTCCGCAAAAGACCCAAGAGGATTTGGATTCGATTACTCGTTATTTGATGTCTAAGGATATAGTAACTCATGTGACGGCTTCGGTGGGGGGTACGCCAAGTAGATATAATCTGGTGCGGAGCATTGCCACTCCTTCGATCTC
>JAWXTL010000170.1:0-4097 GCA_044433565.1 Rikenellaceae bacterium
TTACTCAGCAAGAGAAGCGTTTCTACAACACCAACTACCATGGCGTAGATCTCAAAAAACTAAAAGCCGCCTATGCCCCTATGCTAGAGCATATCGACAACAACTATGACTTCTCGGAGATGTTGAGCGAGATCCTTGGTGAGTTGAATGTTTCGCACACAGGTTCGGGCTATCGTGCCGCCTTTACGGGCAAAGAGACCCCTTCGCTAGGGTTGCTATTGGATGCGAGTTTCGATGGTGATGGTTTGAAGATTGACGAGGTTTTGGAATATGGTCCTTTCGACAATAGTCGCTCGAAGGTTCAGGCGGGTGATGTGATCCAGATGATTGATGGTCAGAAGATCCGCAAGGGAGTGGATTATTATCCTCTGATTAATGGCAAGAAGGATGTGAATGTGCTCTTTAGTTTCTATAATCCATCGACTGGTGAGTCGTGGGAAGAGGTGATAAAGCCTATTGCTTTGTCTGAACAGACTCAACTGCTCTATAAGCGTTGGATCAAGAGTCGTGCTGCCGAGGTAGATCGTCTTTCGGGTGGTCGCCTAGGCTATGTTCATATCCAGAGTATGGGCGATGCTAGTTATCGTGATGTCTATTCGGATATTTTGGGACGTTATAATTTGCGTGAGGGTATCGTGATTGACACTCGCAACAATGGTGGCGGTCGTCTGCATGAGGATGTAGAGATCCTCTTTAGTGGCGAAAAATATCTCGAACAGGTGATCCGTGATGTGGTCTCATGTGATATGCCTTCACGTCGCTACAACAAGCCTTCGATTATGTTGGTTTGTGAGGCAAACTACTCGAATGCCCATGGCACACCTTGGGTTTACCAACATCAGGGGTTGGGATCGGTTGTTGGTATGCCAGTTCCCGGTACTATGACTTCGGTAAATTGGGAGACTCTACAAGACCCGACTTTGTATTTCGGAATCCCAGTGATTGGTTATCGTACACAAGATGGTCAATACCTAGAGAATCTGCAATTGGAGCCTGATTTCAAGGTTCGCAATGATTATAATCAGGTGATCTCGGGGCGTGACCAGCAGTTGGAGGTAGCCATCGAAGAGCTATTAAAACAGATTGACTCTGACACATCTGCGTGGTAATCACTTCTCGTTCTTAACTATATGGGCTATTATCATTTTTGGTAATAGCCTTTTTTTGTATCTTTGCCCGAACTAACCTAAAAATACTATTAATCCCTTTCAATGTTTATGACAACAAAAAGACTATTCACTATTCTATTATTGAGCCTTATGGGGCTTATTCAACCATGCTACTCTGCCCCTTCGGGCAAGATTAACCGCACGGCATCTCGTGCCTCAAAAGAGGTTATCGAGCGGCTAGATGCCAATTTGGCAAAGATTTTTCGTTTCGAGGTCTATGACCAATCACACGGCACGGACGATTGGTTCGAGTTGGAATCTCGTGGCAATAAGATTATTGTGCGCTCTGGTAATAGTGTGAGCGGTTGTGTTGGGGCAAATTGGTATTTGCGACACTACCTAGGTGGGTCGATCACCTCTTGCGGAAGTCAGGTTGTAATCCCCGATGATCTCCCAGAGGTATCACTTGAGATGTCGACCCCTCTGGCCATAAATTTCTATATGAACTATTGCACTTTCAGTTATACCACCGCTTTTTGGCAGTGGGCAGATTGGCAACGTGAGATTGACCTAATGGCTATCAATGGTATTAACACCCCGATGGCAGTGGTAGGGGCTGAGGTTATTTGGCGCAATACCCTCAGGGAGTTTGGCTACTCGGACTCCGAGATCAAAGAGTTTTTGTGTGGACCAGCCTATTTCGGGTGGCTTTTGATGGATAATCTCGAAGGGATCGGTGGGCCTTTGCCCGATGAGTGGTTCGACAAGCAGACCCAGATGCAGCAACAGATCGTCGCTCGTATGCGTGAGCTAGGGATGGAACCAATGTTCCAGAGCTTCTTTGGAATGGTGCCAACCTCTTTGAAAACAAAATTCCCCAACGAAAATTATATCAACCAAGGAACATGGAACTCTCTGGCTCGTCCAGATATGTTGGATCCTCAGTCGGAGTTGTTCGCCGAGATGGCAGAAGTTTGGTACGGACAGTATGAGCAACTTTTTGGAGTGGCGAAATATTGGGGTGGCGACCTTTTCCACGAGGGCGGACATACGGGAGGTTTGGATGTTGCCCAAACGGCACTTCTGGTGCAGCAACACCTGCTAAAAGCTAAATCCGATGCTGTATGGATCTTGCAATCATGGGGCGGAAATCCACGCACAGATCTACTCTCGTCCTTGGACAAAGAGCACGTAATGGTAGTGGATATTTGTGCCGAATTTTGGTCACACTGGAAAAGCCGTGGTGCTTTCGAGGGCACTCCATGGCTATGGTCTCACCTAACAAATTACGGAGGAAACATAGGTCTACACGGTCGATTGGACGCAATAGTCGAGGGTGTGGTCGATGCTCAAAACGATGCAGTAGCTTCACCATTCCTAAGAGGTACAGGCTCAACACCCGAAGGTATTGAGGTAAATCCCGTAACCTTTGAACTTGCCAACGAAATGCGTTGGCACTCTAGGACCATCGACATAGATCAATGGCTCTGGGGGTATGCCGCACGTCGTTATGGTGACTCTTTTGCTTCGGTAGATTCGGCATGGACTATTTTCCACCAAACAGCCTATGGCACATTCGACGAGCACCGTCGTCCTTCGGAGAGCGTTTTTTGTGCCCTCCCAAGTCTCAAAGGAGAGTCTATTACAGCTTCGGCATGGAGTCAATGTAAGATTTTCTATGATCCTGAGTTACATGCCAAAGGAGTTGAGCTACTATTAGAAGATAGTGAATCACTACAAGAGAGCGAAGGCTATCACTTTGATGTGGTAGACATGGTTCGTCAGTACCTGACCAACCGAGGACGTACAGCCTATTATGCTATTGTCGATGCCTACAATGCAGGAGATTTGAAAACGCTGCGATCGCAATCGGAGCTATTTTTGAACCTTATGCAAGATCAAGATCGTCTGCTTTCGACCCACCCGCACTTCTTTGTGGGTACATATCTTGACGAGGCACGGTCAAAGGCTCACGACGATGAGTTTGCTGATCTTTGTGAGTTGAATCTACGTCAGTTGATTGGCACTTGGACAGAAAATTCTTCACAGGTGCGTGACTACGCCCACCGTGAATGGGGAGGGGTGATCGGTGATTATTACTACCCTCGTTGGCGAGACTATTTAGCTTATCTAGTAGCAGATCTATCGGGCGAGAAGGTTACAGCTCCCGATAGCTTTGAACAAGAACGCAAATGGATCGAATCGAATAATAAATATACCCTAAGCCCATCGGATCCAGTAGCTCTAGCAAAAGAGATCTTTGGGAAATATCGTTGCAGATAGTCAGGTTGCTGTCTCGAAGATATAGAGAGTTCTCAGACGGCTGTCGGTGTGACCCGTGCTGCGAAGTAGTACGGGGCTCCCGACGGGGGGAGCCGTCCGCCCCGTAGAGATTTTACCTTGCGGCAAAATCTCCGCTATCGCAATTGAAAAGAGTCTATTCCCGAAGATATTGATTGTTCTGGGACGCTTGGGTATTTTCTGGGACTCTGCTGGGTCATGGCTACTTTAGTAGTGCTGGGATCCCGTGGGGGGGGTGGAGCGTCCGCCCTGCTGACTTTTCTGCCAAGAAAAGTCTCGCTATCGCAATTGAACCATTTTGCCACCATAAAAACAATAACATTTCCTATCTCAATAAAAATAACTACCTTTGTCGCTTGAATTTTATAAATTGCCCATGGTTTGTACCTTTTTTGCTATACATCCACACGTGCAATACATACAAAACTACTAGATGACATTTGACGATTTAGAGCTTATAGAGCCAATACGCCGTGCCCTTAAAGAACAAGGATACACCACCCCAACCCCAATCCAAGAACAAGCAATACCAATCCTCCTTGAGGGAACCGACCTGCTGGGATGCGCCCAAACAGGAACTGGAAAAACAGCAGCCTTCTCGATACCCATCATCCAATATATATACAAGCAACGCACCCAAAACAAAAGCTTTTCGGGAATACGTGCTCTGGTGTTGCCCCCACCCCG
>JAWXTL010000171.1:0-4079 GCA_044433565.1 Rikenellaceae bacterium
TTACCAAGGTATGAAGGAACGTGACAAGCCACGAAGTCAGGAGTAGTTACCAAATAGGTCGAGCGAATTGGGGTGTCACCAAAGCGCAAGTGAGATGAGGTATAACCACCCGATTTTTTAGAGTCGTAAGAGAAATATGCTTGGCAATATTTGTCGGTATTGTCACCAATGATTTTGATTGAGTTTTTGTTAGCACCAACAGTACCATCAGCACCATGACCAATAAAACGAGCCTCGAAAGTTCCAGCATCCGAAACGCTGAACTCTTCGCCCATAGGAAGTGATTTGAAGGTTACGTCGTCAACGATACCCACAACGAAGTTGTTTTTAGGCTCGTTTTGTGCTAGGTTGTCATAAACTGCTACGATAGTTGCTGGAGTTGTATCTTTCGACGAAAGACCATAGCGACCACCAATAACCAACGGACGAGTCTCAACTGGCTCATCATAGAACAAATCTTTGATGTCAAGTAGAAGTGGCTCTGCGTTTGCACCTGGCTCTTTTGTACGGTCAAGTACACAAATGCGCTTAACAGTCTGTGGCAAAACATTAAAGAAATATTTAGCAGAGAATGGACGGTAAAGGTGAACCGAAAGAAGACCAATCTTCTCACCTGCTGCAACTTTCATATCAATCACCTCTTTGATGGTCTCGGTCACCGAACCCATTGCGATAATGATATTAGTTGCATCTTCTGCACCATAGTATGTAAATGGCTTATAAGTACGACCTGTGATCTCGGTGATCTTCTCCATATACTCATTCACGATGTCAGGCACTGCATCATAGAATTTGTTACAAGCCTCACGAGATTGGAAATAAATATCAGGATTTTGCGCTGTACCACGAGTCTCTGGTTTGTTAGGATTCAAAGCACGAGTGCGGAACTCAGCCAATGCTTTTTCGTCAACCAAAGCACGTAGAGTTTCGGTATCAAACTCCTCGACTTTTTGAATCTCATGCGAGGTACGGAAACCATCGAAGAAGTTTACAAAAGGAATACGAGATTTGATAGCCGTAAGGTGTGATACTGCCGAAAGATCCATAACCTCTTGAACCGAACCCGAAGCCAACATCGCAAAACCAGTCGAACGAGTCGACATAACGTCTTGGTGGTCGCCAAAGATCGAAAGAGAAGAAGCAGCAAGTGCACGAGCCGAAACGTGGAATACGCCAGGAAGCAACTCACCTGCAATCTTGTACATGTTAGGAACCATCAAAAGTAGACCTTGTGATGCGGTGTAGGTAGTGGTTAGAGCACCAGCTTGAAGCGAACCGTGCATAGCACCAGCAGCACCAGCCTCAGATTGCAACTCAACAACCTTTACGGTCTCACCAAAAATGTTTTTCTTACCAGCCGCAGCCCACTCGTCTACGTACTCTGCCATAGTCGAACTAGGAGTGATTGGATAGATGGCCGAAACCTCGCTAAACATATATGCAATATGCGCAGCAGCGTAGTTACCATCACAGGTGATAAATTTTTTTGCCATTGTTTTCTTTATAGTATTAGTAGTTAATTGTTTACAGGATCCATCACAGATATAGTAGCTACAAATATAGTAAAAATTATTATGATGCGGATATTTTTTCGCCTACAATTTTCAGCAAATCGTCATTTTTTTCGATTTTTGTGATCTTGCCGCTTTCGACCAGCGATATTGTACCTCTCTCTTCGGATACTACGATGACTATTGCATCCGACTGTTCTGATAGACCTATTGCTGCTCTGTGCCTTAGACCTAGTTGCGCCGAAATTTCGGGATTGTCCGATGTTGGTAGGATACATCTTGCGGCTTGGATGCGGCTGTGCTTTATTATCATTGCTCCGTCGTGCATGGGCGAATTTTTGAAGAATATTGCTTCGATAAGCCTTGCTGATAGCTCGGCATCTACTCGGTCTCCGCTTTCGGCATAGGCTCTTAGGTCGGAACTTCTTTCGATTACTATTAGCGCACCTGTATAGCTTTGTGACATGGATTGCAAGGCTGCGGTTAGCTCTGCTAGAAACAGGTTATCTAGGGTTGTTTTTGCCCCGTGCGATCTTATTATTCGACGTAGGAATTTGTTGTTGGTGTTGGCTGTTCTCGAACCTAGTAGCAGCAGGTACCGTCTTACCTCTTGTTGGAATACGATCACTAGTGCTATTGCTCCAACTCCTATTATTTGTCCTAATATTTGGCTTAGAAGCTCCATGTTGAATAGATTGACCAGAATGTAGACCGTATAGAGAATCGACACCCCAAGGAAGATTGTCAATGCTGCTGTACCACGTATCACTCGGTAGATTTGCGCCAGAAGCAGAGCCACTAGTGCAATATCAATAAAATCTATTACTTTGAAACTTATAAAATCCATTATCTTGCTTAATTTTGGGATTATTTTCCTAGTTTTCCTCTGTCCATATTTGGTATGCCCTGTCGGCTTGAACCTTTAGCATTTGCAGACCATTTGCCACTTGTGCTCCTTGCCGTCTTCCTTTCTTTAGGAATAGCGTTTCGGCGGGATTGTACACCAAATCATAAAGGTAGTGATTTTTGGTCAAACTCTCATAATCAATTTGGGGTGCGGTGTCAATTTTGGGATACATTCCCAGTGGTGTGGTGTTGATTATCAGGTGATGCTCGTCGATGATCTGAGGTGTTAGAGTTTGGTAGTTTAGTTCACTTTGGCGAGATACTATTTTGAACTCGATCCCAAGTTTCTCTAGTGTATAGCAGACGGCTCTTGCTGCACCACCATAGCCCAGTACCAATGCTTTGGGACGATTCTCTGCAATCAACTCCAACAACGAGGCCTCGAACCCCATGCAATCTGTATTATACCCGTGCATCAACCCCTCAGAGTCAATCCTCACACAATTGACCGCCCCGATTTGTTGCGCTTCGGGTGACGCCGAATCCAAAAAAGGAATAATAGCCTGTTTGTGGGGTATAGTTACATTGAAACCCGCCAAAGTAGCGGGTTTCTCAGCTATAAAATCTACTACTTCGGGATATTCAAAATTGCGATAATCTAGTCGATCGGCAAAATATCCTTTCGAGAATGAGTGACCCAGTGGGTAACCCAATAATCCGTAACATTTCATTTGTTCTCTATTCTATTGTTTTTCTTAGAATACATATTTTATTAGTACAAATCCTCCGATTAGCAATACCGTAAAGGCAATGGCAATAAGGTTGAAGTATTTGTCGATGAACCCTTTGATCGAAGGACCAAATTTCCAGATCAAGAAACCTACCAAGAAGAATCGACCGCTACGTCCGATAATTGATGCAAGAACAAACATCACGAAGTCGATTTGGAATGTTCCTGCGGCAATGGTGAATATCTTGTAAGGTATCGGGGTGAATCCTGCGGTAAATACAGCCCAGAAATTCCACTCTTGATATAGTGCACCCACACCGTCGAATCCCTCTTGCGAGAAGACGTGCGGAATAAACCAATCTTGTAGAGCACCCTCCCATGCCCAGTAACCAATGCCATATCCTAGCATTGCACCACACACCGAACCTGCCATACAGATCAAGGCATATTTGAATGATTTTTTTGGTTGACCCAAACACAATGCGATAAGTAGCACATCGGGTGGAATAGGGAAAAAACTAGATTCGGCAAAAGCCAAAATAAAAAGAGCCACAGTGCCCCAAGGGGTGTCTGCCCAGTGAAGCATCCAATTGTAAAGGCGACGCATTACGTTTGGTTTTGCCTGTGGTGTTGCGGGTGAGTTAGTCATTGAGATCTATTAAGGTTTTAAAGGGTGAAAATTATTGTGTAATTGCTTTTAGCTCATCGCTAAGATGTAGTGCAAAGGTGTCTCCACGAAGCCCTTGGCGAATAGTCTCTAGCGAGATCACTTCGTTCGAGGCGATATTTCCTAGGTTTACGTCGGCTCCGAATTGTTTTACGAACCACACTTGTTGGTTTTTCTGAGGGGCTTCCCATAGCACTTTGTCCATTGGCACAGCACCCGAGATGGCCTCAATAAGCTCTTGGTTTGCCGACCCGTCTTTTTGGAAGATACCGATATTACCAGCCTCACGTGCTTCGGCAATAACATAGCTCGAACCAGCCTCTAG
>JAWXTL010000172.1:0-4063 GCA_044433565.1 Rikenellaceae bacterium
ACACCCCAAAAAGCAGCAAAAGAGATCCTGAGGGCAATCAAAAAGAAAAAAGCAGTCTACTACGTATCAAGGCGGTGGATGATAATAGGATTCCTAATGAAAATCATGCCAAGGGGGATCTACAAACGAATGGGAAAGCTGTAAATTAGGCTAAAGATATGGAGAGTTCGCGGGGGGCTGTCGGTGTGACTCGTAAACCCGAAGAGATTGATTATACTGGGACGCTTGGGTATTTTCTGGGACTCTTACTGGGTCATGGGCTACTTTAGTAGTGCAGGGCTCCCGTGGGGGGGGCGAGAACCAAAAACCTATGACCTAAATGCCTCTGACCGTTAGGAAACATAGCTCTAACCCTAGAAACCTTCCTACTTCCCTTGCTGTTTGTCCCTTTTGCCCCTTTTGCCACGAACAAATGCCCAGACTCCAGCTATATAGGCCAAAGCTTCAGCCCTTCGGCCTTTTATTAAGAACTTCAAAACGCTTTTGGGAAACGAAAAACCAAGCTGAAGAGAGATTGCCCAAATACGATTCCACCCCCTAAGATTGTTCGTTGCCAAATATAGCCGATTGCGACTGTTATAATAGATCTTGCCACTATTGATCTGAGCAACAGTAGCACTTGCATTGTGATAAACAATAGAGCGAGGATAGTACCATATCTCATAGCCAAGGCGTTGTGCGCAGAGAGAAAAATCAATCTCCTCAAAATACAAAAAATAATCCTCTCGCATCGCCCCAATCCTCAAGAGTGCCTCACGTGAGATCATCAATGCCGCACCATGCCCAAAAGAGCAGCGAACGGCTTCATGGGGGATCTCGGATATGCCCCGACCATGCAAAATCGAAACAATATCAAAGAGATAACGATCGCCCTGACGATAACCCCCATACTGCACAATATATGGCTCACGGTCATAAACAATCGTAGGCGAAAGAATACCAATCTCGGGACGATCGCCCATGAAATCCATCATCCCCACGAAAATATCCTCCTTGATGGTGGTGTCATTATTTAGCAGCATAACATACTCGCCCCGAGAAGCCTCGAAACCAATATTATTGGCCGCTGCAAATCCGCCATTCACCTCACTACGAATAAGCCGAATCCCCACAACCTCCACCAATTGCTGGTAGTCCGCCTCGTGCGAAGCATTATCAATCACAATAATCTCATAAGAATAACCACACCCCCGTAAACTACGCTCGACCGAAGAGATCATAGAGAGAGTAGATTCCGAAGAATTGAAATTTACAGTAACAATAGAGAGTTTCATAGCCCGAATAAAAGTTTTAAAAGAAAACAAAAATTAAAGGTAGACAAAAAAGAAACGTCAACAAAATTTCGGAGCACAAAAGTCTCAGAAAAATGCTACCTTTGTAGCGTTAAATTCAGTAATGAAAAATTTTATTAACACTCAACAATTTTTTTAATGAAAAAATCATTTTTAATCACGTTGTTTCTTCTGTTCCTTCCTTTTGTGAGCTATTCTCAGCTTTCGGTAGGTTTGACCGCAGGTGCAACACACAACACAATGGTGGCCGATGCAGGTTACTATGAGCGAGATTATAACGCAAGAATGGGCTTTGCTGTGGCTATTCCAGTCGAATACCAGTTCAACGATTGGTTGGCGATGCGTGGCGAGGTGGGCTACATCGCCAAAAACTACTCTTGGACTCGGGAATATGGTGAGTTTCAACAATACACTAATAGTTTTGTGCAGGTTCCGTTGATGGCCAATTTTAGTCTAAAGGTCAAAGAAGTTCGTCTCTTTTTGAGTGCTGGTGGCTATCTGGGCTATTGGGCAGGGAGTTGTATCTCAGGTCAACTATTGTCTTTGTTTGATCTTCAGTTGAACTATTTTTCGGGTGAACGTTATGAGTTTGATTCAGCGGCCGACAATCGCTTTGATGCAGGTTTGCTTTTGGGCGTGGGTGCCAAATGGAACTTGTGCGACAAACTATCGCTGCTCGGTGAGCTACGTATGCAATATGGTCTGACCGATATGCAGAAACCATATATGGAGAATCATTTTCCTCGATATAATACTACTATTCAGTTGAATATAGGTGTAATGTATAACTTTTTGAAAAAATAGACTACGATGAATAAAATATATCTACGAATTTTGATACTGGCTTCTTTGGTCTCTATTGTTGGTTGCCGCAATCAGGCTATATCTACCGAGAACCTTGCAGACAAAGAGATTTCAACTAGCAGTGCCACCTATTGGAGTGAGTTTTTCGATGCTTATTGGGAGGCTATGAACCAGAGTTATGTGTTTTGGAAATATGATAACACCGATTGGGATAAGATCAAGACCAACTATGCGCCTATATTCTCGGATTTAGATAGTTGGCGTATGGAGTCGAACTCGGATTATTATCAGCGTTCTGCACTCCTTTCTCACAACCAAGACTCTCTTCTGTTCAAAGGAGATAGTACTGCTCTGATGTATCTGAATAGTATAACTACAGGGTTGCTCGATCACCACTATTCTCTTGCTATCAAAGACCTTGGTTGTTTTTTAGATGGTGGGGGCGATGAGGTCTCTTCACGTGATTATTATTCAGATCGTTCGGGTTTTACTGAAGGTTTGCTAACTAGCTATTATGATGGACTCGACGATGGTTCGATTACCGACGAGGCGTATGGTGAATATGAGTCTGAAGATGGGGATATTATGTTGATCTCTTATTGTTTGAATGGTGATATTGCTTATTTGTATGTATCAAAGTATGGTATTAGTGATGCTGAGTCTGATCCTATTGATCCTGATGATGATACTTTGGAGGATGTTCTTGATAATTTCGAGGATATTGTCCGTGGTACGCCTGATCTCAAAGGGGTTATTCTTGATGTTCGTTGTAATACGGGAGGTACCAATGACGATTTGGATGAAGTCTTTGGACGTTTTATTGCAGATGGTGAAATTCTTGAGTTTGGTTACTCTCAGCACAAGGCGGGGCCTGGTCGATTGGACTACACTCAGGTGACCCCTGTTTCTCTTAAGGGTAGTTCTGATGAGGCTACTTTGGATTTTCCTATTGTAGTTTTGGCGGATATTGGGTCTGTTAGTTTGGCAGAGATCACTTGTGTTGTTGCTCGTGCTTTTTCTGCTCAAAGCATTGTTGTTGGAGAGCGCACTTTTGGTGGCACTTGTTCTTTGATGTCTGATATTTATCTTGCTGGTGGTGTTATCGAGAATGACAACATGCGTATTTACACATCTTCTGGACTGTTTTATGATTTGGATATGAATTTCTATGAGGGGGTTGGTATTACTCCTGATATTGAGGTTTTCTATGATCCTACTTGGGTTGATACGGGTATTGATTCGCAGAAACAGGCTGCTGTTGATTATCTTAATGGTCTTTAGTCTTTTTCTTTGAGATACGTTAATCATTTGATTTGGCGGATGGAGTAGTGTTTACTACTCCATCCGCTTTTTTTTGCGAAAATGGCTAAATGGACAGATACGGAGTATTCTCGAACGGCTGTCGAGGTGGCACGTAAGCCTTTAGGATTACGGGGCTCCCGACGGGGGGAGCCGTCCGCCCCGTAGAGATTTCCCCTTCTATCGAAGGCAAAATCTCCGCTATCGCAATTGAAAATTCCTTTGCCCAATAAAAAAGCAGTCAGAGAAGATTATCTTCTCTGACTGCTTTTCGTTAATTGTTGTACCAACTGTTGATAGTAAGTACTACGCTGCGAAATATCCGCCTACTTTACTCTTTTGTCGACAATCAATGACACTGTTGCATCGCCCGTCACATTTGCCACCGTACGTAGCATATCTAGCGGTCGATCAAGCCCCAATATCAATGCCAAACCTTCGGCAGGAATACCCACCGATCCAAGTACCATAACCAAGATCACAATACTACCACCTGGCACACCGGGAGTACCAATCGAGCTAATGGTAGTGGTCGCAAGAATAGTTAGGATCTGGGTAAAACTAAGATCCATTCCCAAAACCTGTGCAATAAATACTGCACCAATTGCCTGATACAACGAAGTACCATCCATATTGATAGTAACCCCCACCGGAAGTACAAATGAGGC
>JAWXTL010000173.1:0-4048 GCA_044433565.1 Rikenellaceae bacterium
TTACGCTCGATATGTCGCAAAAAACGAATACCCAATCCACGACCCTCACTAGCTCCCTCGATAATACCAGGAATATCAGCCATCACAAAAGATTTATGATCTCTGACCGAAACAATCCCCAGATTAGGCTCCAATGTGGTAAAAGCATAATTGGCAATCTTAGGCTTGGCAGCCGAAACAACCGACAAAAGAGTAGACTTCCCAGCATTAGGGAAACCCACAAGCCCCACATCGGCCAAAACCTTCAATTCCAAAATAAACCAACCCTCTTGTTGAGGCTCACCTGGCTGTGCATAACGTGGAGCCTGATTGGTCGAGGTACGGAAATGCCAGTTACCAAGACCTCCACGACCCCCTTTACAAAGAATCACCTCCTGCCCATCTTCGGTCACCTCACAAGCAAACTCACCAGTCTCCTCATTTCGAGCAATAGTACCCAGAGGCACATCCAAAATAATATCACGTCCATTAGCACCATGCATACGAGCACCCATACCACGACCACCATTATCGGCAACCTGATGACGTTTATATTTCAAGTGCAACAGAGTCCAATACTGACTATTGCCACGAAGGATAACATGACCTCCACGACCACCATCGCCACCATCTGGCCCCCCGAACTCAACAAATTTTTCACGTCTAAAGTGCGAAGAACCTGCTCCACCATCGCCCGACTTGGCGTATATCTTTACATAATCTACAAAATTGGAAACTGCCATTTATTTATCTTATTTTATTTTAATTTGTCTATTTTGATTCTTAACAAAGAAGGTATGATAGGCAAGGTGAAGCCATGCCACCAAATATACCCATTGATTGAGATCCATCCGCTCAAGAAGTAGTTCCATCAGAGGTTTCGGGCATATCAAATCTATCGGTATAACTACTAGAACGACAAAAAGCACCCAGAATATTATCCTGTCCCATAGATTTTTGTCTGGCTTGAGATACCACCAATAGAGGTATCCTGCCAAGGCGATCATATAGGTATGTTTTTCGCTCGAATTGCTAAATAGTATTGCATAGCCCATCACCAAAGCCAATACCCCAACACGGAAAAGCTGATCTGTGCGCCAACGCAATCGGGCAAAGGTCAATCCAACTATCGTAAAGAAGATCCCCACCTGCATATACATTTGATAGGCTGGACGAGACTCCCACAGAAGGGTTATATCAAAGAAGGTCTCGAATTTTCTTGTCCCTTGGTGCGTACTCAGTTCGTGAACCCATGAACTCAAAAAATCGCCATACTCGCCAACAGAAAGATTAATCAGTGGTAGGGCGACCAATGCCACAGCCCAGAGAATACCCCACCCTACGTTACGCCAAAACTTAGGATAGAACAAAACGATCAGAAGCTCGACCCCTCCATAGATCTTTGTAGTCACCGACAACATAATCAACAACATCGCCCAGCACCCTTTGCCCCGTTCCAGAAGTACATAGGGGAACAAAAAGAGATATGCCACCACCACATTATACTGGAATGACATCAACGAAGTGGCAATAATAGGAGTTAGATATAGAAGCAGATAGCTTTTTTGTTTGGTTGTAATATTTGGTAATAGTTTGATCGACCATGCCAACATCAAATAATTAAACAGGTTCCAAGCAAAAGCCGAAACCCACAAAGGAAGCAAAGCAAAGGGAGTGAAAACAACATTGAACGTAGGGGTATAGAGATAATAATCCAACCCATGCCTGAACCAATGTTCACCATAAGGCTTTATCGCATCCCAAAAATCGAGAGTGGCAAAAGTAAATATCTCAAAGTTCTTGGCTTTGGATGTCAGAAGCTGCTGAAAAGTGATCCCGAGCGTGATAAGCACACCCAAGATCAGAACATTTTTGAATGTAATGTATTGTGAAAATTTATTCTCTTTCATAATCCTAAATTATAATAACTCTTTGAAAAAATGCCACATTACCACCCCACCTGCGACACTTACGTTCAGAGAGTGTTTTGTGCCCTGTTGTGGGATTTCTATTGCATAATCACACAAATCAACGGTCGTTTGTTCTACCCCCTCGACCTCATTGCCAAAAACCAAAGCATATTTGCCATTAGCATCTACCGCAAAATCATTCAACGACACCGAACCCTCGACCTGCTCAACAGCAATAGCCGTGTACCCCTGCTCTTTCAAAAGGATCAACTGTGAAGCAACCGAATCAACATGAAGCCACTCCACAGTCTGCTCGGCACCCAAAGCAGTCTTGCGAATCTCCTTAGAAGGTGGAGTCGCAGTATAACCACCCAACACAATACGCTCAATGGCAAAAGCATCGGCCGTACGAAAAAAAGAGCCAACATTCATAGCACTACGAACATTCTCCAAAAGCACAACAACAGGATATTTGGTTTGCTCGGCAAATTCCTGAGGGGAAACACGCCCCAATTGACAATTTTCTAATTTCTGCATCCTAATACCAAAAATTTATTCTAAAGTACGTAAAAAATCCAACCTAGAGTGGTCGGTGAGATCCATCTGAACAGGAACCGCAGCCACATATCCATTGCGCAAAGCCCATTCATCATTGTCGGTAGCATCTTCTGGTTCGTGGTTGATAAATCGCCCCGTCATCCAATAATAAAGCCGACCACGAGGGTCATAGCGAGGCTGGAAATCCTCAATCCAATTGCCAATGGTTTGGCGAGTAAACTTCAACCCCTTAATCTGCTCAAGAGGAAGATCAGGAATATTAACATTCAAACACAAACCCCGAAGCTCAACGGGATCAAGCGAAAGAACTTTCTGCAAAACACGACGAACCCAAACCGCAGCCGAATCAAAACAAGCATCCGCTGAATGGTTCAAAAGCGAAAAGCCAATCGAAGGAATACCATACAAAGAGCCCTCGGTAGCAGCCCCCATAGTCCCCGAATAGATAACCGACATATTAGAATTGCTGCCATGGTTGATGCCCGACAACAAAAGGTCAACCCTCTGATCTTTCAAAATAGCATCCAATGCCACTTTTACACAATCGACCGGAGCACCAGTACAAACAAAAAGCTCCACACCCTCGACAACTTCACCCTCGACAACCAAAGGCTGGGGGTCGACAAAAATCGGGCGATCCATATTAATCGAGTGCGACATCCCTGAGTAACCTCGATTGGGCGCAACCACAACCACTCTCTGGGCGAACTCTCTAGCTATGAGAGTCAACACCTCTATTCCACGCGCATCAAAGCCATCATCATTGGTTATCAGTATAGTCATATTAATCTTTGCTTTATTTTAACGAAATATTTTGCAAAGGTAGCAAAATTAATTACCTTTGCACCACTTTCTGTAACGAAAGTGGTGTAGGAATCTCTGGTTGAGAATTTTTATTAAGGAGTTTCACTCCAATTACCCCACTCGATAATTATCGAACCGCAGGGTGATTCGTTAAGGTGAATAAGGGTTCGACAAAGACAGCTACATTCCACACTAATAACCTTTTAGATTCATAAACCAACAATGAAACCAAATCTAATCGCCATTGCTCAAGAGGCATTTAAAGTAGAGTGCAACCACCCAGAATTCGGTGCAGGTGACACTATTACCGTTACGATCAAAATCCGTGAGGGTAACAAAGAGCGTTTGCAAAAATTCCGTGGTGTTGTTATCCAACGTCGTGGTACAGGTTCGACCGAGACTTTCACTATTCGCAAAATGTCGGATAGCGTAGGTGTTGAGCGTATCTTCCCTATCAACTCACCAACCATCCAAAGCATTGAGCTTAACAAGCGTGGTGTTGTTCGTCGTGCACGTATTTTCTATCTTCGTGAGCTTACTGGTAAGAAAGCACGTATCAAAGAGCGTAAGAGATAGTATTTCTTTTAGCTTTTTGCTTAGAACAAGTTATAGCCGAGATCCTTTTGGGGTTTTGGCTATAACTTTTTTTGTGTGGGGGTATAGTGGATGCAAAATAGATGGATCGTTTCTCGGACGGCTGTCGGTGTGACACGTAAAGCCATCGGGTTTACGGGGCTCCCGACGGGGCGAGCCGTCCGCCCCGTAGAGATTTCCCTTCTTATCGAAGGCAAATCTCC
>JAWXTL010000174.1:0-3989 GCA_044433565.1 Rikenellaceae bacterium
GGCGAAGGGGTTTGTTGGTTCGCAGGGTGTGATTGGTTATAGCACCGTCGAGAGGCTATCGGGGATGAGCAGTGGGCTTATCAGATCGGCCAACCTGACCAAGGCTATTCGCTACCTGAAGAGTGCCACCGAAGATCGTGCCTATCGTGCCACGATGTATAATATGGGCTATACCAAGTCGCTGTTTTTTGCCAACAAGGGTTTCACGCACCTTCGTTTGGTTTTGGGCGAGGATGACCTTCTGATCCAGAAGCTCTCGAACCAAGATAATACGGCAGTGATTATTAATCCTTTTGCCACCACTATTGCTCGTGCGCCGCTGACCCTGAAAGAGGCTCGTTCGCAAGAGAAATATTATGGATACACCGCACGTTATTACCCTCGCAAGGCTCGATTCGATGCCTTCTTTGAGCTGTTTACTCGTGCTTTGTTCTTCTGCAACTGGCTTTTGATTATCGCCTTTTCTGTTTGGGATCTAACCCAAAGTGGCATCTCGCTATCGACAGCATCAATTGCCGCATGGGGGACACTATCGGTGGGGTTGTTGTTGGGTTTGCTTCGTGAGCTTTCGATGACCTCGGCCATAAAACTTATCTCGAAACGTTTGGGCGAGAAGAAGATCCTAGGGTGGATGATTCTCTATGACAAGATTGCTCCTGTGTCGAAGGCTTGGATCTCGATTTCTCGTCGCATTAAACCTCCTCATGGCTTATGGCAATAGACGATCACAAACCAACCGATGCCACAGAGTGTGGCGCAGTGAGCGACCAGCGGCTTGTTGAGCGCAGTTGCTTGGGCGATCAGCACGCCTATCAGGAGCTTATGGAGCGTTATCGCATTCCGCTCGAAAATATGCTTGTGGGGCGTGGCGTGGTCGACATCGAGGATATTATGCAGGAGAGTTTTATCAAGGCTTATCTCAATTTGGGGCAGTATAATTCGCAGTACAGTTTTGGGCAGTGGATTTGTGGTATTGCTCGTAATCTTCATATTGATCGTCATCGCAAGAGTCATTCTCGTAGTTCTATGCTTCAGATCGAGGAGGTCAACACCCCTTCGGAGAGTTTGAATCCCGAGCAGACTATTATCACTAGGCAGAGCAGTGCTCTTTTGGAGCGACGTTTGTCTTTGATGCCCGAGAATTACCGTCGTGTTCTTCGGTTACGTTTTTGGGAGGATCTCTCTTATGAGGAGATTTCTCGTAAATTGGCTATACCTTTGGGCACTGTCAAGACGCAGATTCACCGTGGACGGGTTATGTTGTTGGAGGATTTTTTGCTTACTAGCGGCGGCTAGGGGTGAGATAGAACGCCTCTAAAATTGTACCGATTCCAACCAACGAATTATTCTAACTAAAGATTTATTACACACATTTTTAAACACCGCATCTGATATGCTTTACGCCCTATTCGACTACCTAAACTCTATTGATTTCCCTGGTGCAGGGCTTTTTTCTTATATCTCTTTCCGTGCTATGGCCGCAACGATCGTCTCGATCCTTTTGGCTATGGTCTATGGTAAGCATATTATCAAGGTGCTCTCTCGTGCGCAGATTGGAGAGGAGATTCGTGACCTTGGGCTTCAAGGGCAGCTCTCCAAGAAGGGAACTCCCACGATGGGAGGACTTATTATCCTAGGCTCGATTTTGATCCCCGTATTGCTGATTGGCAACCTCTCGAATATCTATATGCAGCTAATGATCCTCACCACAGTATGGTTGGGGCTTATTGGTTTTGCCGACGACTATATCAAGGTGTTCAAAAAGCGCAAGAGCGGACTCAACGGAAAACTAAAGATAGTGGGGCAGGTTGTCTTGGGGGTGATTATAGGAACAACAATGTGGCTGCACGAAGATATAGTGATTCGTGAGCGTGTCAAAGCCGATTCGATAGAGGTAAGTCAGCGTATCGAGGTGCAGAATCACCGTGAGATATTTATGAGTGTCCCCCAGAAAAGTACCTCGACAACAATTCCGTTCTACAAAAACTCTGAGCTAAACTACCGAGACCTAGTGCCAGTAGAGGGTCGCAACGGAGACACCCTAGGATGGTTGCTCTATGTCTTCGTAGCAATATTCGTAATAACAGCAGTCTCAAACGGAGCAAACCTAACAGACGGACTAGACGGTCTAGCAACAGGGGTAGCAGCCCCAATAGGTCTAATACTAGGAATATTAGCCTATCTCTCGGGCAACGTAATCTACGCCGACTTCCTAGACATAATGCACATCCCAGGAAGTGGAGAGCTAGTGATCTACGCCGCAGCCTTCGTAGGAGCACTCTTAGGCTTCCTATGGCACAACGGCTACCCAGCCAAAGTATTTATGGGAGACACCGGATCCCTAGCAATAGGAGGCATAATAGCCACCTTCGCCCTACTAATCCGAAAAGAACTCCTACTCCCAATCCTATGCGGAATATTCCTAGTAGAATCCCTAAGCGTAATAATCCAAGTGTTATGGTTCAAATACACCCGTCACCGCTACGGAGAGGGAAGACGTGTCTTCAAAATGGCACCACTACACCATCACTACCAAAAGAAAGGTTTCTTCGAGACAACAATAGTTCTACGATTCTGGCTAATCCAACTTATTTTAGCCACTCTCACCATCATGACCCTCAAAATCCGCTAGAGTGCGGGGAACAAGGCGATTTTTGGCACTTCCCTTACCTCTTAAATCCTCACGTACCTTTAGTACGCTCCGGTTTAAGAGGTTGCACGAAGCCCCAAAACTCATCCTTGTTACCCGCACTCTCGAACAATATGTGCTCGAAGTAGAGACCTCCTCGTCATAAGCCCTACACCTTTTCATAGCACACGACCCAGCATAAGTCCCAGAAAAGACCCAGCATAAGTCCCAGAACAAAATGCGCTCAAAGTAGGACTCCCCCCGTCGGGAGCCCCGTACTATTTCATAGCACGGAGCACCTCGACAGCCGTCCGAGAACTCACAATATTGTACACAAAAAAAGCGACTAGATCACAAAAATCTAATCGCTTATAATTATTATATATCTGTACTGATTATTCTTGGTCTGCTGCCTCGAAACGCTGACGCACCACCTCATAAAGCACAACTGCTGCTGCAGCCGATACATTGAGACTCTCAATATCACCCAGAAGTGGAATCGAAACACGTGCATCACAGATCTTTAGAATATCGCTCGAGATACCTTTGTCTTCTGATCCCATGATTACGGCTACGCTACCGTCCATTTTTGCTTCGTATAGCAATGATGTACATTTTTCGGTTGCGGCAACTAGTGAGATACCTGCGGTTTGGATAGTTTTCAATGTGTTGCGTAGGCTTCCCACACGACAAACTGGAAGTTTGGTCAATGCACCTGCCGAACTTTTGATTGCTTCGGCATTGACCGGAGCAGCACTTTTGGCCGAGATAACGATTGCATCTGCACCAACGCACTCAGCTGTACGAGCAATAGCCCCAAAGTTACGAATATCGGTCACGCCATCTAGTACCACGATCAATGCTGGGCGATCTTGCGCAGCAATATCCTCTAGTACTTGGTTGATGTCGGCATATTCGATTTGAGGGATCGAAGCCACGATACCTTGGTGATTATTTCCACGAGCCAACCAATCTAGTTTTTCGCTTGGTACTTCTTGCGTAGGGATTCCTTTGGCTTGAGCATATTCTACGATACCTTCGGTTGCTGGGGTATTGCGTTTGATATAGATTTTTTCGATTGTGCGACCACCTTCGAGTGCCTCTTTCACTGGGTGAATACCAAATAGGATATTCTCTGGTGCTTTAGGGACGATTGCATTTTCGGGTTGGTTGCGATCAATTCTCTCTTCACGATTGAAATCACGACGTTCGCCACGGTTCTCACGATTGAAATCACGACGTTCGCCACGATCCTCACGATTGAACTCACGTTTGAAACCGCCTTCTCGACGATCTCCACCACGGAAACCGCCCTCACGACGATCGCCACCACGGAAATCACGACGATCGCCACCACGAT
>JAWXTL010000175.1:0-3985 GCA_044433565.1 Rikenellaceae bacterium
AAGAATACACAAACATTTGCAACATCTTCGGGCGAACCTCCACGACGCAAAGGAATCTTATCAGACCACGCCTTACGAACCTCCTCAGACAACGCTCCAGTCATCTCGGTGATAATAAATCCAGGAGCAATAGCATTAGAACGGATACCACGTGATCCCAATTCCTGAGCCACCGATTTCGTGAAACCAATCATACCAGCTTTGGATGCCGAATAGTTAGCCTGACCAGCATTACCCGATACACCAACCACCGAACTCATATTGATAATAGAACCACTGCGCTGCTTCATCATAATAGGAGTCACAGCCTTGGTAAGATTGAAAGCCGATTTGAGGTTGACACCAATAACCAAATCCCACTGCTCCTCGCTCATACGCATAAGCAAAGAGTCACGAGTGATACCTGCATTGTTGATTAATATGTCAATATGAGAGAAGTCCGCATGAATTTGAGCCACTGTTGCTTTGGTAGCCTCAAAATCCGAAGCATTAGATTGATAACCTTTGACCATGGTGCCATATTGAGCAATTTCGGCCTCGGTCGCAGCAATTGCCTCCTCGGGTGCCATATCAGTAAATGCCACGCTAGCCCCTTGTTTGGCGTATTCGATGGCGATCGCCTTACCAATTCCTCGTGCTGCTCCAGTGATTAGAGCCACTTTTCCTTCAAGTAATTTCATCTTTTAATATCGTTTTTGATTTATATTATACTCATTAAGTATGCAAATATAGTAAAAAAATATTACTTTTGTCAATGTATTTTAAAACTCAAGATTTTACAATGAAAACAGACAATCAGATTTTTGACCTTATCGAGCAGGAAAAAGCTCGTCAAAGGCATGGTATAGAGCTTATTGCATCAGAGAACTTTGTTAGCGAACAGGTGATGTTGGCTCAGGGTTCATGCCTCACTAATAAATATGCCGAGGGGTATCCTCGTGCTCGTTATTATGGTGGCTGTCAGGTGGTTGACAAGGTTGAACAGTTGGCTATTGATCGTCTTTGCGAGATCTTTGGTGCTGAGTTTGCCAATGTGCAGCCTCACTCGGGTGCTCAGGCTAATATGGCGGTTTTCTTTACTATTATGCAGCCTGGTGATACTTTCTTGGGATTGGATCTGGCTCATGGTGGTCACCTAACTCATGGTTCTCCTGTTAATTTCTCGGGTAATCTTTATCAGCCAGTAGGCTATCAGGTCGATGAGACCACTGGTACTATTGACTATGACAAGATGGAGGCTTTGGCTTTGGAGCACAAACCTAAGATGATTATTGGTGGTGCTTCGGCTTATTCTCGTGAGTGGGATTTTGCTCGTATGCGTGAGATTGCCGATAAGGTGGGTGCTATTCTTTGGGTCGATATGGCTCATACGGCTGGTTTGATTGCGGCTGGGCTGTTGAACAACCCTGTCGAGTATGCTCATGTTGTTACTTCGACTACCCATAAGACTTTGCGTGGACCTCGTGGGGGTGTTATTTTGGTGGGCAAAGATTTCCCTAATCCTTGGGGTGTTACCACTCCTAAGGGTGTGACTAAGATGTTCTCGGCTATGATTAATAGTTCTGTTTTCCCAGGGGTTCAAGGGGGTCCATTGGAGCATGTTATTGCGGCTAAGGCGGTGGCTTTTGGCGAGGCATTGACTCCAGAATATAAGGAATACCAAGCGCAGGTGATTAAAAATGCGGCGGCAATGTCGGCGGCTTTCACCTCTCGTGGATACAAAATCATCTCGGGTGGTACAGATAACCACCTAATGTTGATCGACCTTCGTAGCAAGTTCCCTGAATTGAGTGGTAAGAAAGCCGAAAATGCACTTGTAGCAGCAGATATTACCACGAATAAGAATATGGTTCCGTTTGATAGCCGTTCACCATTCTTGACCTCGGGTATTCGTGTTGGTACTCCAGCTATTACCTCTCGTGGTCTGAAAGAGTGTCACATGGAGTCGATTGTCGAGATGATCGACCGTGTACTTTCGGATTTCGAGAACCAAGAGGTAATTGACACTGTACGTGGCGAGGTAAATCAGATGATGGAGCAATTCCCATTGTTTGCTTGGTAATTTTTTTTAGAAAACAAAGATTGTGATGGTTGATATTGAGCAACGGGTTCAACAGGCGATGGACTATTTTACCTCGGGATACAATTGTAGTCAGTCGGTGGCTCTTGCCTATGAGGATATTTTGGGGATCGAGAAAGATTCACTAGCTACGATTTCCGCCCCTTTTGGAGGTGGAATGGGTAGGTTGCGAGAGGTGTGTGGTGCTGTGAGCGGAATGTTTATGGTGGCGGGGTTTGTCTACAAAGCCAACGACCCAAAAAACCTAGAGGCCAAGAAACTCAACTATCAAGCGGTGCAAACCCTAGCCAAACAATTCACCGACCAAAATGGCTCGATCGTATGTCGAGACCTTCTGGGGCTCAACGTCCAAAAAGAGGAGCCAACCCCAGCCCAGCGTACCCAAGAGTACTACAAAAAACGCCCCTGCAAAGAGCTAGTGGGCATGGCAACTCGTCTGGTAGGCGAAATGCTAAACGAAAAAAATAAAACTTGCTGATTCCAAGAGACTAAACACTAAACACTATCGTCCCAAATCAACAAGCAGCGAAACACCACCCGTTTGGTCACTCCAAAACACTAAACACTAAAACACAGGAGCGACCAAACCATACTACGAAAAACACTAAACACTATATTAATTAATAAAAAACACTAAATCTATGATTTATTCACACGAAGTAGAACACATGTGTGTTGTAAAACAAGGCCAAAATCATGGCTCTGCCCCAATTCCAGAAGAAGGAAAATGGGTGAAATCTAAAGAAATCAAAGACATCTCTGGTCTGACTCACGGTATCGGTTGGTGTGCTCCTCAACAAGGTGCATGTAAACTAACCCTTAACGTCAAAGACGGTATCATCGAAGAGGCTTTGATCGAAACTATCGGTTGTTCGGGTATGACTCACTCTGCTGCAATGGCTTCTGAGATCCTTCCTGGCAAAACTCTTCTTGAGGCATTGAACACCGACTTGGTGTGTGATGCTATCAACACCGCAATGCGTGAGTTGTTCCTTCAAATCGTTTATGGACGTACCCAATCAGCATTCTCAGAAGGAGGTCTTCCTATCGGTGCTGGTCTTGAGGATCTTGGTAAAGGTCTTCGTAGCCAAGTTGGTACTATGTTCGGTACAAAAGCCAAAGGTCCTCGCTACCTAGAGATGGCTGAAGGTTACTGTACTCGTATGGCATTGAACGAAAACGACGAAATTATCGGTTACGAATTTATCCACATGGGTAAATTTATGGAAGCGGTTAAAAAAGGTACTGATGCAACTGCGGCTCTTGAGTCGGCAAAAGGTACTTATGGTCGTTTTGCTGATGCAGTGAAATACATCGACCCTAGAACTAAATAATTATAAACCTAAACATTTGAAGACCCTACCTCTCATGCAGAGGGAGAGGGTATAAAATATAAAAAAAAGAAAAATTATGGCTTTATTTGAAAGTTACGACCGCCGTATTAACGCAATCAATGCTGTCTTGAATCAGCATGGTATCCAAGATATTGACCAGGCAAAAGCTATTTGCGATGCTATCGGCGTAGATCCATATAAAATGTGTGAGGAGACTCAACCTATCTGTTTCGAGAATGCAAAATGGGCTTACGTAGTAGGTGCAGCTATTGCTCTTAAAGAGGGTGCTACAACTGCGGCAGAGATCGCCGAGAAGATCGGTATTGGTCTTCAGGCTTTTTGTATTGCAGGTTCGGTTGCTGACGACCGTAAAGTAGGTATTGGTCATGGTAACCTTGCTGCTCGTTTGCTTCGTGAGGAGACTAAATGTTTTGCTTTCTTGGCAGGTCACGAGTCTTTTGCGGCTGCCGAGGGTGCTATCAAGATTGCTGAGATGGCAAACAAAGTACGCAAAGAGCCTTTGCGTGTTATCCTTAACGGTTTGGGTAAGGATGCTGCACAGATTATCTCT
>JAWXTL010000176.1:0-3984 GCA_044433565.1 Rikenellaceae bacterium
TCGAGTCGTTAGTACCCAGTTTGAGGATAACAATATCGGGATTGAAAGCCAACGATTGTGCATACTCCTGAGTCTTTATATATGGATGATCTCCCTGTGATAGAGTAGTGGTGCCCCCCACCCCGAAGTTTTCGACCTGATACCCCTCGCCCAGATAGGTCGAGAGTTGGGCAGGGTAACTATTCAAAGGGCGATTGACAATGCCACTGCCATAGGTGATACTATTGCCAACACAAGCCACACGAGTGATCTCTTGGGCTGTGGCGGTCGATATGCACAAGAGTGCAGCTAGTAGAGTTAAGTTTTTTCTCATTTTATTGTTGTTAGGTTAGTAGTCTTTTGGGTAAAGAAAGATAACAAAGGTAATAAAAATGTGGGCAAAGCGGTTACGCAAATTTTCGATAAAGGTCGATTTTGTAGAAATAAGAGTAGTTTTTATAGAACTCGTATAGATAATATCCCGAGAAAATCAACCTTTGCATAACGAAAAGCCGCAATAGAGTCCCCCTTTCAGAGGTGTCATCGCCCTAACCAAAGCGAAAACAATATACAAACACATTTAAAATACAAAATCATGAAAAAGCGTTATCTTTTATTTTCCTCGTGCCTTGTGTTGGCTCTATCTTCTTGTTTGAAAACCAATAATTCCTCTTACGATCCTGTCGATTCGTCGGATGATGATATGGCGAGTGTTGATTATATTGAGGACTCGAATTTTGAGGACTGGGACGATGCAACCCATAGCAAGAATGTTGATCCTAACTTCGATGTTGTCTTTGCTCAGGATGTTGTGCAGCGCATTGACCTGACCATTACCGACGAGAGTTGGAGTAGTATGTGGTCGGATCTTGCGGCTAATATTCTTAGCGGAAGTACCATGACCGATGACTATACTCCTATTTTTGTGCCGTGTACTTTCACCTATAACGACACCGATTGGTATCAGGTTGGGGTGCGGTACAAAGGAAATTCGAGCCTAGCGGGTGCTTATTCGTCGGGTAATCAGAAACTCTCTATGAAGCTCGACTTTGATGAGTTCGAGGATGACTATCCAGATCTAAAGAATCAACGTTTTTATGGCTTCAAACAACTTAATCTTGCCAATAATTATAATGATAAATCGTTTATGCGAGATAAGATGGCTTCTGATCTCTTTATGGAATTTGGTATGGTTGCTGCTCATACTGCCTACTATGAGCTATATATTAATGGTGCTTTCTTTGGACTTTACACTATGATCGAGGAGGTAGACGATACGGTTATCGAAGATCAATATGGCGATGATAGTGGTAATCTCTATAAACCCGAAGACGATGCAGCTTCTTTTGCTTCGGGCACTTACAATACCGAGGAGTTCTATATCAAAGATGGCGATGAGCTTTATGAAGATGTGTTGGAGTTATATACTGTGCTAAATAGCTCTGTTCGTATTAGCGACCCTGCGACTTGGCGTGAGAATCTTGAGGCGGTGTTCAATGTCGATACTTTTATGAAGTGGGTGTCGGTGACTCTTTCGATCCAAAATTGGGATACCTATGGTAATATTGCTCACAATTATTATCTCTATAACAATCCAGCAGATAATCTTTTGACTTGGATTCCATGGGATCATAACGAAGCATTCCAGTCGGCAACAGGAAATTATAGATGTTTTGAACCCGATGAGCTAAGTCAAAATAAATATACCGGAAGCAGTTGGCCTTTGTTATACTACCTTTCTCAACAAGATGAGTATATGGAGATCCTAGATCAATACCTTCAGGAATTTATAGACAACCATTTCTATGAGTCGAATATGTCTGCAAAATATGAGACCTATTATAATCTGATCAAATCTTATGTCTACTCTGAGACCTCTGGACGCACGTTCTTGAACAGCTATTCCGACTTTGATACGGCTGTCTCGACTCTCAAAACCCATGCGTCAACTCGCCATAGTGCAATTGAGAGTTATTTGGAATAATATTGTTATCTCTCAATTAATTTGATAACTTTGTGATATGTTTTGATTATGATGGTTAAAGAACGTAACATATTGATGATAGAGTCCATAGCAATAATACTGCTGTGGACTTTTGTGGTGCTCTCTCCTCTGTTGTTTATAGAGGATTTGGATCGCAACTTGTCGTCTGCCTATGTTATGTGGGCTGAGTGTATTATTGTTGGGGTTGTTTTCTTTGTCAATCGTTTTTTGTTGATGCCTCGTTGGTTTTTTACTCGTCGCTACTCTCGGTATATTCTTTCTTTGGTCTTGTTGTTTGTTTTGCTTACTCTTTTTGTGGTCTATTTCGATGGTGTGAAATTGATTCTTTTGATTTTTGGTGATGAGCAGCTTGACTCTTTTTCGTCCGTTTTGGGTGAGTCTTCGCAATCTCAGTCTTTGGGGCGAATCCCTATGCCTGATGTGCCCATGGGGCGAGCACCTTTGCCTAATATGCCCTCAGGCTGGGGTGCGCCACCGCTTAATGTAGGTCGATCTTCGGCACCTCCCATTGTGAGTATTATCCCTCCAATGTACACTCTTATGGTCGTTTCGATTATTGTGATTGCTTTGGATATGGGACTTAATATTGCTGCCAAATGGGTTATTTCGGAGCAGAAACAGGCCGAGATTAATCGTGAGAGAATTACGGCTCAACTCTCTAATCTTCAGAATCAGGTGAGTCCTCACTTCTTTATGAATACTCTCAATAATATCCATGCCTTGGTTGATATTGATTCGCAGAGAGCTAAAAAGACAATTATCGAACTCTCGGGTTTGATGGATTATTTGCTTTATGAGAGTTCTAGCGAGAAGTTGGTCTCTTTGCGACGGGAGATTAATTTTTTGGATAGTTATATTAATCTTATGCGTTTGCGTTATCCTCGCTATGTTAGGATTGATTTTTGTTATGGCTATGATGTTCCTTTGGTTAAGATTCCTCCTCTTTTGTTTTTGAATTATATCGAAAACTCGTTTAAATATGGTATTGACTATGATCGAGATTCGTTTATTCGGATTGATTTTCGTTTTGATGATGAGTCTATTGTGATGTGTAGTGAGAATACTAATCATTCTAAGATTGTTAATAGCAGTCGCCATGGATTGGGGCTCAAGAATAGTCGTAAGCGTCTTGATCTGCTCTATGGCAATCGTTATAATCTTACTATATCCTCTGGGGAGGATATATATTCTGTTACTCTAAAAATTCCTATCTTATGATAAGTTGTATTGTTATTGATGATGAACCATTGGCTCTTGAACAGTTGGAGCAATATGTTGCCGAGACCCCTATTTTAGAATTGAAGGGTGGTTTTAATTCGGCTACTAAGGCTTTGGATTTTCTTCGTGCTAATAGCGTTGATCTTTTGTTTGTTGATATTAATATGCCTCGCATTTCGGGGTTGGAGCTTGTTGGGGCTTTGCCTTTCGAGGTGAAGGTAGTTTTTGTTACTGCTCATCGTGAGTTTGCTCTTGAGGGGTTTGCACTTGATGCTGCTGATTATTTGTTGAAGCCGATTTCTTATGCTTCGTTTTTGAAGTCGGTCGAGAAGGTACATAATCGTTATTTCAATCGTATGCCACATGAGACTACCGATCGGGATTATATTTTTGTTCGTTCGGGTTATCGTACTGTTCGGGTTAATTTTGGGGATATACTTTATGTTGAGTCTAAGCGTGAGTATTTGGATTTGGTTCTCTCTTCGGGTGAGGTGATTACCACTCATGGTTCTTTGGGGAGTATTTTGGAGCGATTGCCTGACACTTTTGTTAAGGTTCATCGTTCTTTTATTGTTAATCTTGATCAGGTTCGGGTTGTTGAGCGCACTTCTATTGTTTTTGGTAAGCAGTATATTCCTATTAACGATCAGTCTCGTGAGTTGGTTATGGCATTTATTAATAAGCTTTAATTTCAGGGGATAGAAATGGTTCAATTGCGATAGCGGATTTTTCGTTAGAAAAATCTACGGGGCGTACGGCTCCCCCCCCGTCGGGAGCCCTGC
>JAWXTL010000177.1:0-3969 GCA_044433565.1 Rikenellaceae bacterium
ACTCTACTTAGATACTACGTTAGTATGAATTACAACGAGGCATTGGCATTTTTGGTCGAGGAGCTTCCTATGTTTCAGCAAAAGGGAGCGGCGGCATATAACCCGGGCGTGGATCGCACATTGGCTTTTAGTGAGGCGGCAGGTAATCCCCACCTTCGCTTTGCTTCGGTACACGTTGGGGGGACAAACGGCAAAGGTTCTACCTCGACAATGATCGCTAGTGTACTCCGAGAGTCGGGCTATCGAGTTGGGCTTTACACTTCGCCCCATCTGATTGATTTCAGAGAGCGGATACAGATCGACGGAGAGATGATTAGCCAAGAGGCGGTGACCGATTTTGTCACTCGACACCATGAGTATATAAAATCCAACGCATTATCATTTTTTGAAGCTACCACTATTATGGCTTTCGACTATTTCGCTCGTGAGGGGGTCGATATTGCTGTGGTCGAAGTTGGTCTGGGGGGCAAGTATGATAGTACGAATATCATAACTCCGCTACTGAGTGTTATAACCAATATAGATCTTGACCACACAGCGATACTAGGCAATACGATAGGCGAGATAGCAATCCAAAAGGGAGGGATAATCAAGAGCGAGATTCCCGTAGTGGTTGGCGAAAGCCACCCCCTGAGTGATATTGCACTGATCGAACAGGCAAAAAAAGAGGGGACACAGATTATCTTTGCTGATAAATGTTACAACGTTGAGTCGAGGGGTGATGGACTCTATCATCTTAGATCTTACTTAAATCAAGAGGAGTTTGATCTACGGCTTTCGCTTGAGGGCAATTACCAATCGAAGAATCTTGCTACGGCACTGGTTGCGCTCGAATGTTTGGCATCGAGGTGCGAAAAGATTACTCGATCGAGTGTCGAAGAGGGTCTCTCTCGGGCTAGGATTTCTGGACGATGGCAGATAATTGGACAGAACCCATTGGTAGTGTGTGACACAGCACATAATGTGGCAGGGATCAGAGATATTGCTTCACAGCTGCAATCGGTCAAATATGATAAGTTATACATTGTCTTGGCAATGGTCTCAGACAAGGATATACGTGGTGTATTGGAGCTTTTGCCTAAAGATGCCTACTATTATTTCACACAGGCACGTTTGCCACGTGCTATGTCTGCTTGGCGATTGGCTGATTTGGCCTCTGATTATTCTCTGCTTGGCGAGGTAGTAGCTCTTGAGAGCGGAGGTGTTTCGGAGAGTTTGCGACGTGCACGATCTTATTCGTCGGCTGGGGATTTGATTTTCGTGGGGGGTAGTACGTTTACTGTTGCCGAGGTTTTGCAGTAGAGGAATTTCCCAATTGCGATAGCAAGAATTTTCTGCGGTGAAAATTCAGCAGGGCGGACGCTCCCCCAGCTGATTATCTGGGGAGCCCTGCACTCCGTAAAGTAGCACATGACCCAGCAAGAGTCCCAGAAAAGACCCAGTCGTCCCAGAATAATCAATATCTTCGGTGATGATAATATTCCGAATTGCGATAGCGGATTTTTCGCTAGAAAAATCTACGGGGCGGACGGCTCCCACACGCCCCGAGCCCCGTAATCCTAAAGGCTTACGTGTCACACCGACAGCCGTCCGAGAACAGACCTTACATGGTTATCACCTTAATTAGGATTGACTATCAACACTTTCGACCGTTCGCTATTAAACCACGATCCATACGGATAACGCATAAGGGTAAACCCTGCATCGTACTCATCGGTCTTGATCTTGCGTGATAGTTTGATCCACACCCTCTCTTTGATTCGCCCGTGTTGGGGTATTGTTTTTTGGGTTAGGGCAATTGGCACTCTGATTATGCCATTTTGTTTGCTACGAAGGTGAAGGAATAGCTCAAAGTGATCCCGCCCTTGTCCTAGTGGAATATCAAAACTATATGGGTTAATCATTGATATATCGAGTGGCAAAGAGTCGGAGGCTAGAATCTTCTCGGGAAGTTGAGCCTCGACCACAACATCTCTCGATGGGATATAGTTCGATATGGTGTCATACCAAATCTCGTATTGATGGATCTTGACAAACTCGAACGTAGAATCTTTCTGCTGCTTGGTGAGTGCTAGATTCACACTATCGGAGATCTCTATTGCCACAGGGCGCATATACAGGTGAGAATCCATATCCATATATTCGTAGTGGCTGCTACGTGAATCGACATTGGGTGCAGCATAGGCGGCATTTCGTCCATAGAAACGCATCTTACTTGCTGTGACGTAGTTGCCATTGGTGATAAACGGACGGTAGCTTAGGCTCTGTGTAAACTCTTCGTATTGGTGATTGTTGAGCAATTCGTTTTGGATTAGCCTATCGGCATAACTCATTATCGAAACCCTAACTAGCACAAATAGCAATCCACAGATAGCCCCCACTCTGAGAATATACCCTCGCAGTCGCACTCTCTTGGCGGCTCCCATTGTCAAAAAGTAGAGCACCGGAAATACCAAAGGAATCAGCCATTGAGCCTGAACGTGTACTTGGCTCACCGAACGCAAGAAGAAGAGTATAAATCCCCAAGTTATAAATTTGAGTGCCATAGCAAAGTGACGCTCAATATTCTCTTGTGGTGTAAGTTGCTCTTTGTTTTGCTTCTGGCGTTTGAGTATTAGGGCAAAAAAGAAGAGTATAAAAAATGGGTTGAAGGTAGTAAGGATATTGACAATATAGATCCAAAGGTTGGATGCCTCGAATCCTGTGGTACGTGCCGAAAGGTGATAGACCAGCGATGCCCAATCGTGAGATGACTGCCACACAAGGTGAGGGATAAATGCCACAACACCCGCCAGAAGCGCAATATATAGTCGTGGTGCGAACAACATTCGTATATTCGACAAGACAATAAATCCAATCACCAATATACCATGATATTTGGCATAACAGATCAATGCCGCCGATAGACCCAGTGCCACAGACGTAAGGATCGAGCGTGTAGAGAAATTATCCTCTAGCCCAAGGAATCTCTTATAGCAATACAGAAGCAAGGCCGTTGCAAAGACAAGAGGAGCATCGGGAGTAACAATAAACCCATAAAGCTGCAAAAGAGGGATCGAAAATGCAGCAAGGAAATAGGTCAAAGCCAAGATCTTAGTCCTACGCCCCAGAGGTATCAACCGCCAAAACAGGTACAAATAGATCGGTTGCAAAAGAATTGTCAACGCCCGAATACCAAATTCGCTGTCACCAAAAATAAATGTCGAAAGCCCAATCAACCAACCAAAGACAGGAGGATGGTCATAATATCCAAACCCCACATCGCTAGAGAGTACCCAATAATAAGCCTCGTCGTTGGCAAGTCCCGTTAGAGCACCTTGCAAGAGGTTGAAAATAGTCCATAGAGCCAAAAGCAGCACTAGAAAGCCATTGGAGGTAGAGAGAAATCTTTTCATGTCTGGATAGTAATATTTTGCGTTACGAGAACTTTTTTGAGCGAGAAAGTCAATTCCCAACTACAAAAGTACTATTTTTGCGCTATTATGATTAATTTCCAAAAAAGAATATTGCAAAACGGGCTGACCGTGATTGTTCATCGTGATAGCTCGACCCCCATGGCGGCTGTCAATTTGTTGTATAAGGTGGGTTCTCGCAACGAAGACCCCAACCACACGGGCTTTGCTCACCTCTTTGAACACCTTATGTTTGGGGGTTCACAGAATATCGAGGATTTCGACGAACCGATACAGATTGCCGGTGGCGAGAATAATGCCTTTACCAATAACGATTATACAAATTATTATATCGCCCTTCCCAAAGAGAACCTCGAAACGGCACTTTGGGCTGAGAGTGATCGTATGGGATTTTTGAATTTCGATGAGCACTCTTTGGAGGTGCAGCGTAAGGTGGTGATCGAGGAGTTCAATCAACGATATTTGAATCAGCCCTATGGTGATCTTATGTTGCTTCTTCGCCCTTTGGTCTACCGAGAGCACCCCTATCAGTGGCCTACTATTGGGAAATCTCCCG
>JAWXTL010000178.1:0-3965 GCA_044433565.1 Rikenellaceae bacterium
ACCCAGCAAGAGTCCCAGCAAGAGTCCCAGCAAGAGACCCAGCAAGAGCCAAGAATAAACATTCACTACGCCCATACTCAAGAGCCAGAGGAACCCCCAACCGAAGAGGTCGTAATCGAGGAGATCCCAACCGAAGAGTCACTAGAAGATCGACAAATCGACCAACTAGAACTCTACGACCCAACCCTAGAGCTACGAAATTACACCAAACCACCCGTAGAGCTGCTCAAAGACCATACCCGAAATATCATAGTCACCAAAGAGGAGCTACTCGACAACAAGAACAAAATTGTCCATACGCTCGAAACCTTCGGCATCCGAATAGATAGCATAGATGTGGTGGTGGGCCCAACGATCACCCTCTACGAAATAGTACCAGCCCCTGGTATACGTATCTCGAAGATCAAAAATCTCGAAGACGATATTGCCATGGCTCTCTCGGCACTAGGAATCCGTATCATTGCCCCAATGCCAGGGCGTGGTACAATAGGTATCGAAGTGCCCAACAAACAAAAAAACGTGGTCTCTATGTACTCGGTGATAAAGTCGACACGCTTCCAACAAAGCGAAGCCGCCCTACCGATTGCCCTAGGCAAAACCATCCAAGACGAAACCTTCGTAATCGACCTTGCCAAAATGCCCCACTTGCTGGTGGCAGGTGCTACGGGTCAAGGTAAATCGGTGGGACTCAATGCCATTATCACCTCGCTGATCTACAAAAAGCACCCAAGCGAGTTGAAATTCGTGTTGGTCGACCCCAAGAAGGTCGAACTGACGCTCTATGCCAAACTCGAAAACCACTTCCTAGCAAAGATTCCCGATGCCGACGAGGCAATCATCACCGACAATCAAAAGGTGATCTATACCCTCAATTCGCTATGTATCGAGATGGAAGAGCGATACCAACTACTCAAAGAGGCACGAGTGCGTAACTTCAAGGAGTACAATGATAAGTTTACTCACCGCCGATTGAATCCCGAAAAGGGACATCGCTTCCTCCCTTATTTGGTAGTAATTATTGATGAGTTTGCCGATTTGATTATGACTTCGGGGCGTGAGATCGAGACCCCAATTGCACGTATTGCACAGTTGGCTCGTGCCGTGGGTATTCACCTAATTATCGCTACACAGCGTCCAACGACCAATATTATCACTGGGGTTATCAAGGCGAACTTCCCAGCACGGATAGCCTTTAGGGTGACCTCTCAGATTGACTCACGCACGATTCTCGATCAGACAGGGGCAAATCAGTTGGTTGGGCAGGGTGATATGTTGGTTTCGGCCAACAACGAGGTTACACGTGTTCAATGTGCTTTTGTTGACACTCCCGAGGTTGAGATGATTGTCGATCATATCGCCGATCAGCTGGGCTATGACTCTCCTTTGGAGCTTCCTGATTATCAGCCTGACTCTTCGGAGTCTAGCTCACGTGAGGATCGGGGTTCTTCGTCGGGCAAACGAGATCCTTTGTTTGCCGAGGTAGCACATTATGTTGTTGCCAACCAGAGTGGTTCGGCTTCGACCATACAGCGTAAGTTTTCTATCGGTTTTAACCGAGCAGGTCGGATCGTAGATCAGTTGGAGGATGCAGGAATAGTGGGATCGGCACAGGGTAGTAAGCCTCGTCAGGTATTGATTACCGACCCTATGGCTATTGAGGATATTATCGGATATGATTAGCCACGGCTTCCGCAGGTTCTAAAGCAATAAACTCCGAATTGCGATAGCGGAGATTTACCTTCGATAAGAAGGTAAATCTCTACGGGGCGGACGGCTCCCCCCGTCGGGAGCCCCGTACTATTTCATAGCACGTGTCACACCGACAGCCGTCCGAGAACACTGCCATATCTTCAGCAATAGAATCTTCCAACCACCCCTGAACGTTCCACCCACAGTGTCCGAGAACAAACCTAAAGTGATAATTGATATATCACAAATAAAATTAATTTATTACCTTTGTGTTTCCAAAAATAAATTTTAATACAATGATAGTTAGACAAAAGATCAAAAATCTACTCGCCCAAGGCGTTGCAAACACAACCGTGCTAACCAAAGGATGGGTGCGCACCAAACGAGGAAATAAATCAGTGGCATTTATAGCTCTAAATGACGGATCTACTATTAACAATATACAGATCGTTGTCGATCCTAGTGCCTTCGACGAAGAACTACTCAAAAGCATCACTACTGGGGCTTGTATCTCGGTGGTTGGTGAGCTGACTCCTTCTCCTGCTTCGGGGCAGCAGTTCGAGATCCAAGCTCAGCAGATCGAACTACTCGGAGCGTGTGATAATACCTATCCTCTTCAGAAGAAAGGTCATACACTAGAGTTCTTGCGTGAGATCGCCCACCTACGCCCTCGTACCAATACATTTGGATCGGTGTTCCGTATTCGTCATGCTATGGCCTATGCTATCCATAAGTTCTATAATGACAAGGGTTTCTACTACTGGCACTCACCTCTTATCACTGGTAGCGATGCCGAAGGAGCTGGTGCTATGTTCCAGATCACCACGATGGATCTGGGTAATATCAAAAAGAGCGAAGATGGCTCAGTTGACCACTCTAGCGACTTCTTTGGTAAGAGTACTAACCTTACGGTTTCGGGGCAACTCGAAGGCGAACTAGGGGCTTTGGCACTCGGTGAGATCTATACCTTTGGGCCTACTTTCCGTGCCGAAAATTCTAATACTCCTCGTCACTTGGCCGAATTTTGGATGATCGAGCCAGAGATGGCATTCTATGACCTTACCGATAATATGGACTTGGCAGAAGAGTTCTTGAAATATCTTATCAACTATGCTTTGGATAACTGTATGGAGGATCTGGAGTTTTTGCAGAAGATGTATGACAAGGAGTTGATCGAGCGTTTGCAGATGGTCGCTCAGAATGATTTTGTTCGTTTGGACTATACCTCAGGTATCGAGATTTTGGAGCAGTGTGACCAGAAGTTTGAGTTCCCAGTCTCTTGGGGTCTTGACCTTCAGAGTGAGCATGAGCGTTATTTGGTCGAGAAGCATTTCAAGAAGCCAGTAATTTTGATTAACTATCCCAAAGAGATCAAGGCTTTCTATATGAAGCAGAATGACGATGGGCGTACTGTACGTGCTATGGATGTCCTGTTCCCTAAGATTGGTGAGATTATTGGGGGATCGGAGCGTGAGGCATCTTACGACAAGCTATTGACTCGTATGAATGAGATGGATGTACCGGCCGAAAGTATGCAGTGGTATTTGGATACTCGACGATTTGGTAGTGCTCCACACTCGGGCTTTGGTTTGGGTTTTGAGCGTTTGGTATTGTTCGTAACTGGTATGGGCAATATTCGTGATGTTATACCTTTCCCTCGTACTCCTCGCAATGCAGAGTTTTAGTCTTTCGGTGCTTTATTATTGAATAATATTTGCACCCTTAGGGCGAAAAAATTTGCATAACTGTAAAATTGTCAATACCTTTGCGCTCTGCAATCATAGAGATATGAGGGCAGAGAGAAAAAGAATTAAATCACAAATAAAAATCACACATCAGATGAAACAAGGAATTCACCCTGAAGGTTACCGTGTTGTAGCGTTCAAAGATATGTCCAACGAAAACGTCTTTTTGTGCCGGTCCGCTGTTCAGTCAAAGGAGACTATCGAAGTGAATGGCGAAACCTATCCTCTCTACAAGGTAGAGATCTCGAACACTTCTCACCCATTCTACACTGGTAAACAGACACTTGTGGATACAGCGGGACGTGTTGATAAGTTTATGAACCGTTACAAGAGACCAAACAGAAAATAATTTTTCTGGGTCGTTTAGATATTACTATCTTTCGTGGAGAGGCAATACCCAAGTATTGTCTCTCTTTTTTTGTGACTAAAATTCATTAGGGCGAGCACTCCCCCACGGAAACCCTGCACTATTTATTTTCGCAGCAAATGACCCAGCAAGAGTCCCAGAAAAGACCCGATCGTCCCAGAACA
>JAWXTL010000179.1:0-3960 GCA_044433565.1 Rikenellaceae bacterium
ATTATTGTTCGTTGTCTTTCGCAACGTTATAATAACGTTTGGATCAATGGTGGTGCTGTGCCTAGTACCGAGGCGGATGGTCGTGCTTTCTCGTTCGATATTATCCCTAGTTCGCAACTTGATAATATTGTTATTGTCAAATCGCCAACTCCTGAACTTCCGGGTGATTTCTCGGGTGGATTTATCAAAATCACTACCAAAGATGTTCCTGACACTGATTCTTTTACTATTGGTGTTTCGACCGGAGGCAATATCAAAACCCTCTCTCATAATACTCGTCTTCCCTCTGGTTCTTCGACCGACTTCCTTGGCTTTGGGGCTAAGTATCGTTCGCTTTCGGGTGATTTCCCTTCTAATCTGGCTACCGTAACCGATGCCACGCAGAACGATTATCTCCAGAAGAATGGTTTTAATAACAACTGGAATGTCAACGAGTTCCGTGCTCTACCTGATATGAAATTGAACTTTGCGTGGAATACCAAAGTCTCTCAGAAGATCAATATGTCGCTCTCGGGTGGATATAGCAATACCTACAAATCGTATCTTGGTATGGAACGTAATCGCTATGGTACTTATAGTGCTTCGGCCGATGCTCCTGTGACCGAGAAATCTTATACCGACAATCAATATAGCAACGAGGTCGAACTCAACGCTATGAACAACTGGATCTATCGCTTCGATAACTACAATAGTATCGAGTTTCGTAACCTATTTAATATGTCGAGTACCAATAGCCTTGTCGAGCGTTATGGTCTTAGTACTGTGAGTGGTGACTACTACGAGAATCAGGTCGAGATGCAATATACCACTCGTCTGACCTATACTGGTCAACTTTCGGGATCGCATACCATTGGCAATGACCACTCGAATACCATCACTTGGAATGGCTCTTATTCGTTTGCCGATGAGAATCAACCCGATCGCCGTATTATCGACGAACTTGGGCCTGTGCCTTCGGATGGTGTGATCTATGCTAATATGCCTACTGCCTATAACGATAAGATCACTCGCTATACCGAGGAGCTACACGACAATATTATCTCGGGTGCTCTGGACTACAAAAAGAGCTTTGATAATGGTTCGTGGAAACCAGAGCTTCGTGCTGGACTCTATGGTGAGACTCGCTCTCGTGACTATCAGCCTCGTGAATTTGTCTATCGCTACGACCAGCTATCTTATGAGGATCGCCTAGACTATATCTATTTGCCTTATCAGCAGATGATGAGTATGGATTGGATTGGGTCGGACAAGGTTTATGCCGATGAGATTACATCTAAAGCGAATGCTTATTCGGGTAATAATACTATTGCTGCGGCTTATGTTAGTGCTTCGCTACCTTTGGGCAAGGTGAATATCTATGCTGGTGCTCGTGTTGAGTATTGGAATATGAATATCACCTATGACCGTGCAATTAGTGCTTCTCAAACCCTGATGACCACCAATCACTATGATGAGCTTTCGATCCTTCCTTCGATCAATGCCGCTTATAACTTCAACGAGAAACACCTTTTGCGTTTGGCTTATGGACGTTCGGTCAATCGCCCTGAGTTCCGTGAGGTTTCTCCTTCGGTCTACTATGATTTCGACCTTTTTGCCGAGATCCAAGGTAACACCTCTTTAGAGATGGCTACTATCGACAATATTGATCTTCGTTGGGAGTTCTATCCATCGAGTGGTGAGATGTTGAGTGTGGGTGCTTTCTATAAGTATTTCAAAAACCCTATTGAGTGGAACTTTGTTGATATGGGTGGTAGCTACCGTTATAGCTATGAGAATGCCGCTAGTGCTTTTGTGGCGGGTGTCGAGGTTGACCTTCGCAAGAGCCTTGATTTTATTGGCGTTCCTGAATTGACTTTGGTTTTGAATGGTTCTTTTGTGGTGAGTCAGGTTAGCTTCTCGGAAGGTTCGCTTGTGACCGAGAAGGATCGCCAACTGCAAGGACAATCGCCTTATATCGTAAATGCAGGTCTCTATTATGCATCTTCCGAGAAGTTAGGTCTTTCGGCTTCGGTGCTCTATAATGTGGTTGGTAAGCGTATTATGGGTGTTGGTAAGACAACCTCTACCACGGGCAATACCGACTATGATATTCCTGACTCTTATGAGATGCCTCGCCATTTGGTCGATCTAACCATCACTAAGTCTATTGGTGAGAAGGTCGATATGAAGCTGTCGGTCAAGGATATTCTTAGCTCACCTGTGGTCTACAAGCAATTCCCTACTACCACTATCAATGGTGAGCAGGTGACTCGTGAGCAGACAACCGTAAGCTACACCCCAGGTACTTCTTTCTCGGTTGGAGTTTCGTTCAAACTATAAAGCAAAAAAACAATAAAAATAAATAAACCTAAAAAACAACAAAACAAAAAAATGAAAAAACAATTCAAATTTCTTGCGCAGATTGCACTTAGTGTAGCGTTGGTATCGAGCTTCGCATCGTGCGAAAAAAACAATGGCACAGAGGAGCCAACTCCTGAAGTTCTTGATCTTGGTGATGGTTCTGATGCCTATGAGATCACATCAGACCTTACACTGTCTTACCCAAACACCTATAATCTTAAAGGTTGGGTTTATGTTACCGACGGAGCAACTCTGACCATCGAGCCTGGTGTAATTATCAAGGGTGAGAAAGAGAGTAAAGCTACGCTTGTAATCGAAAAAGGTGCTAAAATCATGGCCGAGGGTACTGCCGAGCGTCCAATCGTATTTACTTCGGCTCAGGAGCCAGGTTCTCGTAACCCAGGTGACTGGGGTGGTCTGGTTATCCTTGGTGAAGCAGAAAACAACTCAGGTGATATGACTATCGAGGGCGGTATTCGCTCAACTCATGGTGGTTCTAGCAATGGCGACAACTCAGGTATTTTGAGCTACGTGCGTGTTGAGTTTGCTGGTATCGAATATGCAACCGACAACGAAATCAATGGTATCACTCTTGGTTCGGTTGGTAACGGAACTCAGATCGACCACGTACAGGTATCTTACTCTGGTGACGATGCTTTCGAATTCTTCGGTGGTTCGGTCAACTGTACTCACCTTATCACTCTAGGTACTTGGGATGATGACTTCGACACTGACAATGGTTACTCGGGTAACTTGCAATTCCTTTTTGCTGTTCGTGATGGCGAGTATGCTGACAAATCGGCTTCTAATGGTTTTGAATCAGACAACAACTCTTCGGCTTCGGCAGTATCTCCTTTTACTTCGGCAGTATTCTCTAACGTAACAATCGTTGGGCCAGTTGCTGATCCAACTGATTACACCGACATGGGTAGCGTACACGGTAGCTCGACAGGTTTCTTCCAAAACGCAGTCCAAATCCGTCGTAACTCTCGCATGAACCTATTCAACTCGGTTATTATGGGCTTCCCAATTGGTCTAAATGTTGACAACGATAAAAGTTCTTCGACTCAAGAGGCACACCTAGATGGTAGCAGCTTCGTAGCAAACAATATCATGGCAGGTATGATCCGCAACTTCCAAGATGCAGCAACCAACAAACAAGATCCAGTTGACTATACTGCATCTGACGAGGTTATGCAACAAATCTGGTCGGCAGGTAACAATGAGACTCCACTTTCGACTATCTCTGACCTAGCTTTGAAGGGCGATCCACAATCTTTGACTGCTCCTAATGCTATTCCATCTACCTCTAGTATTGCTGCTTCGGGTGCAGAATGGACTAACTCTTTGATTTCGGGTTCTTTCTTCGAGAAGACTACTTATCGTGGTGCTTTCTCTTCATCTGAGACCTCTGATGATAACTGGACAACAGGTTGGGCTAACTTCGATCCACAGAACACTGTTTACTAGTGGTTGTACTTTGAGCTAGAGTACATAGTTTTTATGGAGGCTTCCTCGTAGTGGGGGAGTCTCTTTTGTTTTTGCACATTATGTTCTCGGACGGCTGTCGGTGTGACTCGTAAGCCTTCAGGATTACGGGGCTCCCGACGGGGGGGGGCG
>JAWXTL010000180.1:0-3958 GCA_044433565.1 Rikenellaceae bacterium
AAATCCGAATTGCGATAGCGGATTTTTCGCCAGAAAAATCTACGGGGCGGACGGCTCCCCCCGTCGGGAGCCCCGTGCTACTAAAGCAGCACGAGCCACACCGACAGCCGTCCGAGAACACTCCATATCTTCGGACACAAAACACAAAAAAACATACAATATCCCTCCCCCACCCCTCCGAAAAAAGTATTTTTCCGCAAGATAGGAATCCTTATCTCCTATCTGCGGTTTTTTTTGTACCTTTGCCCTCTTCTATACACGAGGAAATAACTTCTTGAATCAAAAGCACAGAGATAATAAGTATGAAAGTTATAAAATTTGGAGGTACATCAGTCGGTTCAGCACATGGACTAAACTGCATAAAAAGTATCATTGAAAATATCAACGAACCAACCGTAGCAATCGTCTCGGCACTAGGGGGCGTGACCGATCAACTTATCCTGATGAGTCGCTTGGCTGCCTCGGGCGATAGTCAAACCTACCTAAAAGAGTTTGAGGCGATGTCGAATCGCCATTTTCAGGCGATCAAAGATAGTGTACACGTTAGCCATCAAGCCCACGTCCGCAGAACCATAGAACCACTATTAGAGGAGCTGAAAAACCTGCTAATGGGGGTCTGCCTTATTGGCGAGAGTTCGCCAAAAACACTGGCAACAATCGTTAGCTACGGAGAACGCCTAAGCTCTGTGATCGTTGCTGGGATCTTCGAGAATGCAAAACACATCGACGCTAGAGAGGTTATCAAAACAGAACCCTACTTCGGAAGACACGTGGTAGATTTCCAACTAACAAACCTCCTGCTAGAGGAGTCCCTAAGCCTTCAACACCCAATTGTGGTGATGGGAGGTTTTATATCGAGCGATAAGACAACTGGCGAAACAACCAATCTAGGGCGTGGTGGCTCGGACTACACAGCCTCGATTATTGCTGCGGCAATGAGTGCCTCGGAGCTTATTATCTGTACGGATGTCGATGGCTTTATGACTGCCGATCCAAGAGTGATAAACAACGCCTACCTGATCGAACGCCTAAGCTTTCTGGAGGCAATGGAGCTATGTAACTTTGGTGCAAAGGTGATCTATCCGCCAACCATTTTTCCGGCCTACCACAAAAATATACCTATATATATTAAGAATACCTTTAATTATGAGTGCCCCGGTACCTTCATTAGCGACGAAACAGACCTAGACACCAAACGAGTAATCAAAGGCATAAGCTCGATCAACGACACCTGTATGTTGACAATCAAGGGGTTAGGCATGGTGGGTGTGATTGGTGTCAACTACCGCATCTTCCGATCGTTGGCCAAAAGCGGTGTTTCGGTATTCTTGGTGAGCCAAGCATCATCCGAAAATAGCACCTCGATTGCCATTCGCCACGCCGATCAAGATGTAGCAGTCGAAACCCTCGAAAACGAATTTGCACAAGAGATCTCGATGGGCGAAATCGACCGAGTTATTGTCGATCGCAACCTAGCCACGGTGGCAGTTGTAGGGCAGCAGATGAAAGATATACCAGGGATCATGGGCAAACTATTCGGCACATTGGGTCGCTCGGGTATCAATGTCAAAACCACAGCAATGGGTTCGACACAAACCAATATCTCGTTTGTGGTCGAGATCGAGAACCTACGTAAGACATTGAACGTAATCCACGACTCGTTCTTCTTGTCGGAATATCAGGAGTTGAATCTCTTTGTCACAGGAATTGGCTGGGTAGGCGGAAAACTCTTGGAGCAAATCCACGGGCAACAACAAACCCTACGAGAAAACAGCGGTCTAAAGATTAATGTGGTGGGTATCTCGAACTCAAAACGCTCGATCTTCGACCGTGAGGGAATTGACTTGGCGAACTATCGTGAGCTGCTAGAGAGCCAAGGCACACCATCAACGCCTCAGAGCGTAAGCGAGAGTATCAAAGAGATGAATATCTTCAACTCGGTATTTGTCGATTGTACAGCCAATGCAGAAGTATCGGGGCAATACATAGAGTTGCTATCGAACAACATCTCGGTGGTAACGGCCAACAAAATAGCCACCTCAGATTCATACGAAAACTACACACGCCTCAAAAGCAAAGCACGTTCTCGTGGAGCAAAATTCCTATACGAGACCAACGTAGGGGCAGGACTACCAATCATCAACACCATAGGCGACCTATGTAACTCGGGTGACAAGATCCTGAAACTAGAAGCCGTAGTATCGGGTACGCTCAACTACATATTCAACGTACTGTCGAAGGATGTTCCATTTTCGAGAGCCGTCAAAATGGCACAAGAGGCAGGATATGCCGAGCCAGATCCCCGTATCGACCTATCGGGCACCGATGTAGTACGCAAACTAGTAATCCTCGCTCGTGAATCAGGATACAAAATAGAACAGGCGGATGTAACCAAAAACCTATTTATCCCAGCCGAGCTTTTCGAGGGGTCGCTAGAGGAGTTCTGGGCAAAAGTTCCAGAGCTAGACGCTCACTTCGAGCAAATGCGCCAAGGACTAGAGGTCGAAGGCAAAAAACTACGTTTTGTCGCAACCCTAGACGGTGGGGAATGTAGCGTGGGTCTACGGGAAGTCGACCACAATAGCCCATTCCACAGCCTAGAGGGAAGCAACAACATCGTGTTAATCACAACCAACCGCTACCGTGAATACCCACTTCAGATCAAAGGTTACGGAGCAGGAGCATCGGTTACAGCGGCCGGAGTCTTTGCCGATATAATTTCAATTGCCAATATACGATAGATGAATTTAAGAGAGGGAGCAATCCTAAATATTGACAAGCCCTATGGGTGGAGTTCGACCGATGTGGTCAGAAAGCTAAAGGTTGCCTTGCGCCAAGCGGGTTATCCACGTACCATCAAGATCGGTCACGCAGGAACGCTAGATCCACTAGCTACGGGGGTACTGCTGATCTGTATCGGACGAGCAACCAAGCAGGTCAACGAGCTTCAGGCACAACCCAAAGAGTATCTCTTCAAGGTGACCCTAGGGGCAACCACGCCAAGTTTCGATCTGGAACACCCAGTCGATCAGAACTATCCTTATGAACATATCACCAAAGAGGCAATCGAGTCGTATCTATCAACCACACTAGGCGAACAAGACCAAGTACCGCCACTATATAGTGCCAAGAAGATAGACGGGCGACGTGCCTACGAATATGCCCGAGGAGACGAAAAAGTCGAGCTTCGCAGTGCCCGAATCACGATCTATTCGGCAGAGCTAGTGGACTATCAAGCCCCCCATGCAGAGCTAAAAGTGGAATGCAGCAAGGGGACATACGTCCGTTCCATTGCACGTGACATGGGAGTGGAACTAGCCAGTGGAGGCTATCTAAGCACCCTAAGACGAACCAAAAGCGGAGGCTACCAAGCCTCGCAGGGATGGAGTATCGAACAAGCAGCAGAATATATAGCCCAAAATCCCAACCCCGAAAACCCAAAACAAGAAAAAAAAGAGAGGGCAGGTGAAACAATATAGCCACCCCTTACGTATATATTCTACTTGACCCCCAATCAAAACACCCCAAAGCCAACCATAGTCAAACAAAACCAGAAACAAAGAACTAAATGAAACTATCACAGTACAAATACCCATTCTCTTTAGATCTACTAGCCAAATACCCAACCGATGATCGTGACGAATCACGCCTGTTGGTCTATGATCGCAAACACAACAAAATAGAACACAAGGTATTTAAAGATATTCTGTCATATTTCAAAAATGGCGATGTGATGGTCTTTAACGACACCAAGGTTTTTCCGGCTCGTCTATATGGCAACAAAGAGAAAACAGGAGCGCAAATCGAAATCTTCCTGCTACGTGAGCTAAACAAAGAGCAACGCCTATGGGATGTATTGGTCGATCCAGCACGCAAGATCCGTATCGGAAACAAGCTCTATTTTGGGGATGACGACACAGTAGTTGCCGAGGTGATCGACAACACCACAAGCCGTGGA
>JAWXTL010000181.1:0-3936 GCA_044433565.1 Rikenellaceae bacterium
TAGGGGAGCAGTTTAGTTGGTCGGCGGGTGGTCTTTATGTCAAGGATATTTTTCAGATGTTGGTCTATGATAATCAGTTGACTGTGGTTACTGTTTCGGGGGCTTTGGTTTTGGAGTTTTTGGAGCAGGTTTATGGCAGTCGTTATTATACTGTTCGACGTGAGAGCGATGATATGGTTCGTCTTCGTACTCCTTATTATCTTCATGAGAGCCTTGCTGGGGCGGAGTATATGGTCAATTTGACTAAGGGCAAGGGTAAGCGTATTGAGAATCATACGATTGATGAAAATCGGGAGTATCGTTTGGCTATTAATTCTTTTCGTAGCAAGTGGTTTTCTGATCGTGGTTGTCGGGTTGATACTTTGGGTGATTATCGTTTGGGTTTTGTTGGTTGGTTGTCCGACCAGACTAGTTTGGATGGTTTGGATCAGGTTGAGCGTTGGCGTACTATTCCTGAGGCACTTACTCGTAAGATTGCTTTGCGTGAGAAGACGACACTTTTTGAGGAGTAATACATTTTCTTGTGTAATGGGAAATGTGAGGTTGGAAGATTTTCGGGGGTTGAACTTTCGGGGCGTTCTAATGAAGAATAAACCCCTTGGAGGGGGTTTATTCTGGACAAAAGTTTTTGGGGTGTGGGGCTTTTTTCAAAAAGCCTCACAGTTCTTTGCGGTTAGAGCAGCGTTTCACTACTGTAAGAGCACGTATATTTCTCGCCCCCCACCCGACAAAAAAACCTTGTCGATTCATCGACAAGGTTTCGGGGGGCGCAAAGCATTTTCATAATTTAGTTCTAATTCGAAGAATTTCCGAATGCGGTAGCGGAGATTTGCCTTCGCCAGAAGGGAAATCTCTACGGGGTGGACGGCTCCCCCCGTCGGGAGCCCCGTGCTACTTCGCAGCACGTGTCACACCGACAGCCGTCCGAGAACATTCTATATCTATACCCACTTTCTTTGAGTTTAGATGTTGTATAAAATAGGCTACGCCCTTCAGAACAAACGTTCCGAGGGGGTAGCCTCTTCTTTTAATATAGATCTAGCAAAAACTATTTGTTGTAGAGCTTTTCGAGATTCTCTTTGATCTGTTCACTCATTATATATTCGTCGTATTCGGTATATTTGTCGACCATTCCGTTTGGTGTGATCTCTATTACACGATTTGCTACTGTATTTATAAATTCGTGGTCGTGTGACGACATTAGCACTATACCTTTGTAACCCACCAATGAGTTGTTGAATGCTTGGATGCTCTCTAGGTCTAGGTGGTTGGTTGGTGAGTCCAGTACTAGGGTGTTTGCCTCTTCGATCATCATACGGGCTATCATACAACGCATTTTTTCGCCTCCCGATAGTACGCTTACCGATTTGTAGATCTCCTCGCCCGAGAATAACATCTTGCCTAGATAACCTCGTAGGAACATTTCGGAGGTGTCCGTCGAATATTGACTCAACCAATCCACTATGTTTAGATCGGTGTTGAAATAGTCGTGGTTGTTGAGCGGTAGGTATGCCTTTTTGATGGTGATTCCCCATTCGATCATCCCTTCGTCGGGGGTGTCTACTCCCGAGATAATATCTAGAAGGGCACTTACAGCTCTTGGCTCACGTGATAGGAAACATACTTTGTCTCCTTTTTCGATCGTGAACGATATGTTCGAGAATAGCTTTTCGCCATTGACTGTCTTGCTCAGACCATTCACCGCTAGGATTTTGGTTCCTGGCTCACGTTCCATCGAGAAGATGATACCTGGGTATTTACGCATTGATGGCTTGATCTCCTCGACGTTGAGTTTTTCGAGCATCTTTTTGCGTGATGTTGTCTGTTTCGATTTTGCTACGTTGGCACTAAAACGTTGGATAAACTCTTGCAACTCTTTTTTCTTCTCTTCCATCTTTTTGTTTTGTTGCGATTGCTGTCTCATTGCTAGTTGCGATGATTCGTACCAGTATGAGTAGTTCCCCGAGAAGAGGTTTATGTCTGAGTAGTCAATATCTAGGGTGTGGGTCGATATTGAGTCTAGGAAGTGACGGTCGTGTGATACTACTAGTACTGTGTTTTCGTAGTTTGCTAGGTAGTTTTCTAGCCACATAATTGTGTTTACGTCCAAGTCGTTGGTTGGCTCGTCGAGTAGCAGGTTATCTGGTTTTCCGAATAGGGCTTGAGCTAGGAGTACCCTTACTTTTTCTTTGGCATTTAGCTCTCCCACTAGCGAGTAGTGGAGATTTTCTTTGATTCCTAGTCCACTTAGCAGGTTTGCGGCATCACTTTCGGCATTCCATCCGTCCATTTCGGCGAATTGTTCTTCTAGGTCACCTACTCTCAGTCCATCTTCTTCTGTGAAGTCTTCTTTGCAGTAGAGCTCATTTTTCTGCTGCATGATGTCCCATAGGGTTGTGTGCCCCATCATTACGGTGTCTAGCACTGTGCTCTGGTCGTATTCGTGGTGATCTTGTTTTAGTACCGAGAGTCTTTCTCCGGGCCCGAAACTTACGCTTCCTCTCACGGGATCTACATCACCGCTAAGTACTCTTAGGAATGTAGATTTTCCTGCTCCGTTTGCTCCGATTATTCCGTAGCAGTTGCCGGGGGTAAATTTCAAATTAACATCTTTAAACAGGACGCGTTTCCCGAATTGAACTTCTAAGTTTGATACTGTAATCATTTATAAATTATTTCTGTTTCTGATCTTTTTGCGGTTAATTATCTGGGTGTTAGATAATTGGTTTATTTCGCTCTCTTTTCTATGCTAGGATTTTACTCATTTATCTATTAGAGAGAGACATTTGGGTGCAAAGTTACTAATTTTTTTTGATAATTTGCTCTGTTGCTTCTTGCGATTAATTATTTACCTCGGGTGGTGATTATTGCTCTTATTGTATTATCTTTGTGAACTTTGTGCGAGGAGTTGACCTTGCACGATGAAACTACTAACCTAAAAACCCTCAATAACTTATGAAGAAGCGATCTGTTTCTTTTCTGCTTTGCTGCGGAATTTTTGCCTTTATCTCTTGCCCTGTGTTGGCGCAACAATGTGGCAGCCCTATGACTTTTAACTCTCTTGCTACCCTGTGGGACGAGGCTATACCTATGGGTAATAGTACTATTGGCTCTTTGGTGTGGCAAAAGGGTGATAACCTTCGCATCTCGATTGACCGTGTTGACCTTTGGGATCTTCGCTCTCACGATGAACTTTCGGCCGATTCTCTCTCTTTTGATTGGGTCTATGAGTCTGTTCTTGCGGGTGACTATGCCCCTGTTCAGAGACGATATGACTATCCTTATGATAACTATCCGGGCCCATCGAAGATCCCTGGTGCTGGGATCGAGATTCCTTTGGCTCCTCTAGGCTCTCCTTGCTCTGTTTCTTTGGATCAGTCTGAGGGTATTTGTGAGGTTGTTTGGGCTTCGGGCACTACTTTTCGTTGTTTTATCCATGCTCTTGAACCTTTTGGCTATTTTGTTTTCGAGAATGCACCCGAGGGTTTGGAGTTTGAGTTGGTGGCTCCCTCTTATAATGAGGTCGATGCCAATGGTCGAGCTATGAACGATCAGTCGGGTAGTGCTCTGAAAACTTTGGGCTATGCGCAAGGTGCTATTGAGCGTGAGGGTGATAATAAATTGGTCTATACGCAGCCTTGTTGGGGCGATTTTAGCTATAAGGTTGCCTTGCGTTGGAAGCGTTCGGGCGATCGGGTTTATGGTGTTTGGAGTGCCTCTTCTTCGCTGGTCGATGATGATGCTTCGCAGATTGTCGATCGAGTTATGGAGCAGGGTATTGCACCTTTTCAGGCAAGTCATGGACGTTGGTGGAGTGATTTCTACTCTAAATCATCTGTTACCCTTCCCGATAAAACCATTCAGGAGCAGTACTACAAGGAGATCTATAAGATGGGATCTATCTCTCGTGAGGACTCTTACCCGATCTCTTTGCAG
>JAWXTL010000182.1:0-3915 GCA_044433565.1 Rikenellaceae bacterium
AAACCACGACGGTTTGGAGCAACAATAATATATCCCTGAGCCGACATCAATTGGAAGTTCCAGCGGTAGCTCCAACGTTGTGATACTACTGATTGTGGGCCTCCTTGGCAATACAATAGGGTAGGGTATGATTTTGATTCGTCGAAATTTGGTGGTAGAACGACCCATGTCAACATTTGTTTGTTGTCGGTGGTTGTCACCCAGCGTTTTTGTACTTGACCCATCTCTACGTTGTCGTAGATCTCTTTGTTGATGAATGAGCGTTGAGTCGCCTCACCATCCGAAGGATTTACTGCATACCATTCGTTGTCGCTACTCAATGTTGTGCGATTTGCTGCAATATTTTCGCCCACACGAGAGAATGATGTGTAGTAGTGATCGCCCGAGGTCATAACCGACACTTCGCCCGAGAGGGTTACTTCGCATAGTTGGTGGGTTGCCTCTATTGGTGCACAGAATGTTAGGATTGTACCCTCTGCGTTCCATACTAAGCCCCCTGCGTTGTAATCGAAGTCGGGGGTCAAATATTTTTTATTTGCTCCATTGGCATCCATAACAAACAGTCGATCTTTGTCGCTTTCGTTTCCGGCACGTTCCATGCTGAGCCATGCGATCTGGCTATCATCTGGTGAGAATACAGGATATTTGTCGTATCCTGGCATTCCTTCGGTTAGATTTTTGGTCGACCCATCGGCTACTGTATATAGGAAGATGTCGGAATTGGTACTGATCGCATACTCATACCCCACCGATTTACTTGCGGTATAAGCCAGTGCTGTACCACTATTATTCCATGAGATCTCGTCGGCATCAAAATATGGTGCGGTAGGAACATCCCATGGCTCTCCTTGGTTTATATCTTTTGCTCCACTTAGCTTACCTCCTTTTAGGTCGGCTACAAAAATGTGGCTGTAACTGCCATCTTCCCAGCAATCCCAGTGGCGAACCATCAAATCATCGTAGACCAATGCCTTTGATTTTGGCATATCTTTATAGCGATCCGCAGAGCTTACATCCTCGACATGCACCTCCGAAGCATACCAAACTTTATCTTCGGTGCTGTTGACTCCGAAACCACCGATGCCACCTTCGACATCCGAGATACGTGTCATGCCCGAACCGTCGGCATTCATTACCCATAGTTGCGAACCGTTCTCACGGTTGCTCATAAAGTAGATACGTTTTGAATCCGCACTCCACGCTGCCGAATTGTCGCTAAAGTTCCATGTGGTCAACTGCACAGGAGTACCCGAGCCAAAAGGTTGCGACCAGATGGTGGTCGATGAGCGATTTTGCTCAACATTATAGCGAGTCAACGTATAAAGTACGGTTGTCCCATCTGGCGATAGTTTTGCCGATCCCATACGTCCCATTTTCCATATCACCTCGGTGGTAAATAGTCTTGCATCTTTTTGTGCTTGTGTCATTGCGGTGTCTAGCTTGAAGTCTTCTGTTTGAGTTGCCGAAGGCGAAGCCGAACCACCACAGGCTGCCATTATTGAAGCAGTTGCCATAAGAAGTAGTTGTTTTTTCATGTAATATATTTTGTTTTAGAAATTAGTTTTTTTCATCACTCGATTTATTTGTTTGGCTTGTAACGTGCCACAGCTTGGGCGCATTGCATTCCGTCGATTGCAGCCGAGATTATACCACCTGCGTAACCTGCTCCTTCGCCCGATGGGAATAGTCCTTCGATTTGCTCGTGCATATAACTCTCTTTGCCACGTGGTATCCTCACTGGCGAACTTGTGCGACTCTCCACGCCGATAACTTGTGCATCGGCTGTTAGGTAACCTCTCATCTTTTTGTCGAACTCTTTGAATCCTCCACGGAGTGCTTTCGATATAAAATCGGGCATCCAGTGGTGCATATCACTGCTGGTTACCCCTGGGTGATATGAGGTTTCGAGAGTCTGGGTGGCACGTTTTGCTGCTACGAATTGGTCTAGGCGTTGTGCTGGAGCTATCTGTGCTCCACCGCCTTGGGCTGCACCCATCCGCTCTAGTTGTTCTTGGAAGCGCATACCCCCTAGGACTCCAAAATGTTCGATATATTCGGGTATATCTTTTTCGAGTACTTGGGTTACAATGCCCGAGTTGGCGTAGATATTGTTGCGACCACTTGGTGACATACCGTTTACTACACATTCACCATTGGCGGTTGCTGCTGGAACGATAAATCCACCGGGGCACATACAGAAGCTATATACTCCACGACCGGCTACTTGCGCCACGAGCGAGTAACTTGCTGCTGGTAGATATTCGTCTCTCTCTTGTTTGTATTGTATGCGATCAATCAATGATTGTTGATGCTCGACCCTGACTCCCACTGCAAAATTCTTGCTTTGTAGATAGACCTCTCGATCGAAAAGCCCTTGATATACATCACGAGCCGAATGCCCCGTAGCCAAAATTACGGCTACTCCTTCGACTTTGGTGCCCGAAGCGGTGACCACACCTGTGATGCGCCCTTGGTGGATAATATAATCAGTCACACGGCAATTAAACTCCACTCGTCCTCCGCACTTTACGATTGTTTCACGAATAGCCTGAATAATACGTGGTAGTTTGTCTGTTCCGATATGTGGATGTGCATCATAGAGAATCTCCTCGGATGCCCCATGACGACGCAAAATGGCTAGAGCCTTGGCATTTACGCCCCGTTTTTTCGATCGGGTATAGAGCTTACCATCCGAATATGTACCTGCTCCTCCCTCACCAAAAGAGTAGTTTGAATCTGAGTCGATTGGTTCGTTGCGATTTATGGCGGCTATATCACGTTTACGCTCTGATACCGATTTGCCTCGCTCCAAAACCACAGGACAAAAGCCCAACTCTATTAGCTCCAACGCTGCAAACAGTCCTGCTGGGCCTGCTCCCACCACTACAACCTCGGGTGCAGTAGAGACATCGCCCCATTCCAACGAAAACTCATCCGAAGGCACAGGTTCGTCGATATAGATCTCCAATGCCATATTGACCAAGATATTCCCCCGACGACGAGCGTCAATCGACCGACGCACAATTCGACAATGGGCAATATCCTGCTCTTTGATCCCCAACGCTTTTGTCGCTGCTGCCAAATAACCCGTAGCCGCCTCACGTGGTGACAACATCAATTCTACTCTCTTCATATTCTCAATTTAAATTTTATTTCTCTCTCCTTCACCTATTCCAATGATTGCATTGCGTGTGATGCTATATCTTCTAGATCTTTGAGTTGGTAGGCATCAAGCTCTAGGAACATATAGCCTAGAGGATCGACTGGCTCTCCTTTGAACATTACTTGATAATGCAGGTGGGGTCCATACGACATACCTGTGTTTCCGGTGAAGGCTATCAAATCTCCTCGTCTGAGCCAACTCCCCACTTTGACATAGGTGCGAGAGAGGAACGAATAGCTTGTGGTATAGCCATTTAGGTGGTTGATCGTAACACTCAATCCGTTGTTGTGCCCTTTGGTTTGGATCTGAGAGACCACTCCATCGGCCGTTGCAAATACGGCTGTCCCCTCTGGAACGCTATAATCCACTCCCGAGTGCATCTGAAGAGTTTTGTAGAATGGGTTGATACGCATCCCGAACGAGGTGGCTAGTAGATGCAGCCTTGGATTGTTTATTGGCTGTATTGATGGGATGTGGTTTACCTTTTCGACCCCCGAGAGGGCAATGTGAACCATTGTGTCAACCACTTGACCTACCTCACGAACTCCATTCTCGGTCTTTGCCAAACCGCTGTTGAATAGCTCTGTAAGCTCTTGGTTCGTTAGCTTGTTGAGCGAGTCTCGAAACTCTTTGCGATCCATCGCTAGATCATTCTTAGCAGAGTAAGGATCAGACTCATATATCGCCACATAGAGCGCACTATCACGAGCCGAAAGGTTCTCGACAATCTTGGTCAATGTGTCGTAGCGACC
>JAWXTL010000183.1:0-3910 GCA_044433565.1 Rikenellaceae bacterium
AGGGCTTGTCGGTGTTACCCGTAAGCCTTTAGGGTTACGGGGCTCCCGACGGGGGGAGCCGTACGCCCCGTAGATTTTTCTGGCGAAAAATCCGCTATCGCAATTTGGAATATTATCATCACCGAAGATATTGATTATTCTGGGACGACTGGGTCTTTTCTGGGACTCTTGCTGGGTCATGTGCTACTTTACGGAGTGCTGGGCTCCAGTGTGGGAGCCGTACGGAGTATTATCATCCCCAAAGAACAAAATCTATAAATCACGAACCAAACGAACGTAATTATTAATACGAATAGCATCACCCTGTGGTCCATGACCCGTAGCATAAACCGAAGCATCACCCGACTTAGGGTCACTACGTTGCGATCCTGCGCCATGAATATCAACCCAATTAGGCTCACCACTACTTTGTGATCTATTACCCATACCTTGACCATGTTGACCTTCACCCTCGCCCTCTCTCATTGGAGGTCTTTGCGTACCTTCACCCTCTCTCATCTGTGGTCTCTCGCCACCTTCACCGCCTCTGGCTCCTTGTCCTTGCCCTTGTCCTTGCCCTGGCATCATGCCCATTCCCTGAGAATTAGACATATTACCCAAACTGCGACCAAAAGCAACATAAACACCAGCACCACCAGTCGAAGTTCCCGAATTTTCGTGAGTCGTAGAAGTCCAATAGAAAGCATAATCACCCACTCCTGCCTCATCAGTAATCAAAGTGCACTCAAACATAGGATCAATTGATGCCGAAGAACTACTAAGTGGAGAACGAGAATAGTCAACAAGACTCTGCAACTCCTTGGCATTAGGCACTCTCCAATCAGAATGACCCAAATAGTTCTCTTTATTCATCTTTTGTGCATAAGCCAATGCCTCCTGCCAATTCATAGCCTCCTGAGAGTCACTCTTACTCCACATCAAAGTGGTGGCATTATCGTTGATAGTACCATCGCCATTATCAACAAAATCATTCTGACCATAATCCGCTCCCCTCACAAAACGAACCACAAACTCCTTGTCTCCACCACCAAATCCCATACCATAGCCCTTGATACGTCCATCGGCAAAGTTTACACCAAAAATAAGGTTCTCGGTTTCGGTCGAACCAACATATAGAGTCGAAGATAACATCTGAGAATCAATCGGACGATTACCATTGGCTGCATATTTGAAATCAAAGAATGAAGCATTGATAAAAGGATTGCCGGGTTGGTCGCCATCGCCACTGAGCTGAGGATTTACATCACTACCACTAAAAAGAATCAGAGAATAAGCCTCCTTGATAGTCGGGATGCGCCAATCGCTATGACCCGCAAGTTTGAATTTTTCTGCTGCTATTAGAGCCTCTTTATAGCTCATCACTTCGTAAGATTTTTGCCACACCAGTCCCGTAACATTGTCGGTCACCGTACCATCACCATTGTCGGTATAGGATGCAGCATTACCCTGATGCTGGGCATCTTGACCATAGAAAGCGGCATTTTTCTTTGGTGCTTTAATCTCTTGTGTGTCGTCGAAACATTTGCTTTGCTCGGTGTCAACAATCTTGTAATTTTGCGCCGCACTTGATAGTGTGGCTAGTGCAAAGAGTCCTGTAGTTAGAATTTTTAGCTCTTTCATGATAACTTATATTTATAGGTTTACTATTGTTTATAACTTAACTTGAAGGGGGCAATGTTTGGTGTGTTTACTTTGGCATTGACCAAAAAGAGGAGAATATTATCTACACACCTCTAGCAAAGGTACAATAAGTATTTTGATTTTGCAACAGCAATACAGAGCAAACGCATGAAAAATATTTTTAGCCACCCCACGAGACTCTTTATCCGTGACTTTGCCCTGTTTAATCTCCGAAGATATTGATTGTTCTGGGACGACTGGGTATTTTCTGGGACTCTTGCTAGGTCATGGGCTACTTTATCCTGTGGGGAGAGCATCCAAGGGTGGTCGGAGCTACTCACGAAGATATGGAATGTTCTCGGACGGCTGTCGGTGTGACTCGTAAAGCCATCGGGTTTACGGGGCTCCCGACGAGGGAAGCCGTCCGCCCCGTAGATTTTTCTAGCGAAAAATCCGCTGCCGCAATTCGGAATATTATCATCCCCGAAGATATTGATTGTTCTGGGACGCTCGGGTATTTTCTGGGACTCTTGCTGGGTCATGGGCTATTTACTTCCGTTCTGGCGAAAGATCCGCTATCGCAATTGGAAATTCCTCTAAATAAAAATGCCCTAGCTAAAGTTCCAAAAAAAACTCTAGCTAGGGCAAATATATAAATCCTAATAACCCCTATCCAATAAAGCCTTGTGCCACCAAATATTGTGCAATCTGCACAGCATTAGTAGCCGCACCCTTACGAAGATTATCAGCCACAACCCACATATTCAAAGCCTGTGGATTAGAAATATCAGCACGAAGACGACCAACAAATACCTCATCACGATGCTGACAAAAACGTGCCATTGGATACTCAAGTGCCGAAGGATTATCCAAAATAATCAAACCCTCACTCTGCTCAAGCAACTCACGAACCGCAGCCATAGTAAATGGCTTCTCAACCTCGATATTAACACTCTCGCTATGACCACCAACAACTGGTACACGTACCGCCGTAGGGCTAACAACAATAGAATCATCACACAAAATCTTACGTGTCTCATTAACCAACTTCATCTCCTCCTTGGTATAGCCATTCTCAGTAAAGCTATCACAATGAGGAATACAGTTCTTGTCAATAGTATATGGGTATGCCATCTCGGCTACCTCTTCGCCCAAACGCTCAGAATCCATCTGACGAACAGCCTTAACACCCGTACCGGTGATCGCCTGATAGGTCGAAACCACAATACGACGAATCTTATAAGCCTCATGCAAAGGAGCCAGAGCGATCAACATCTGAATAGTCGAACAGTTAGGGTTAGCAATAATCTTATCATCAGAGGTGATCTGTGAAGCATTGATCTCAGGGATTACCAATTTCTTGGTAGGATCCATACGCCAAGCCGAACTATTGTCCACCACGAAACATCCACGTTCTGCAAATTTTGGTGCCCACTCTAGCGAGGTGTCGCCACCTGCCGAGAATAGTGCCAACACTGGGTTCATCTCCAAACCCACCTCTGGGGTTACTACTTCCCACTCTTTACCTTGAAATTCGACCTTCTTTCCTGCCGAACGTGCCGAGGCAATAGGGATTAATTTTGTTACTGGGAAATTTCTTTCGGCCAGCACTTTGAGCATAACGCCGCCTACAAGACCCGTTGCTCCGAATACAGCTACATTCATTCTTTTGGTTTACTATAATGTTTTTTAGTTTATTTTCTTTGATCTTACACTCTCAATCAACACTCCCACTTCGTCGGGCGTTGTTCCACCTAGCAGATGTAGGTATGAGACTCCGTGAATGGTTGGGCTTATCAATTTTGTAGTGCTACGTCTCTTGCCATCGACATAGATTGTAGCCTCACCATTTAGAGTCCAACGCACTGTCACATCGTGCCATTTTGCATCTTTGATTTTTAGCGACTTGCGATCTAGTGCCACTTTGTATTGAGACTCATATTTTGCTACACTATCGGTTGGGTTAAACCAGCGATCGTTGAGAATTAGATCTATGCTTTGCGCACCATCGGGTAGTTGGATACGAGCCGTAACTTCGCCAGATTTGGCGGCTGGGAAGTTCCACACTGCACCATCACGATCTTCGACCAAAGTATCGTTTGGAGTGTAACCGATTTTGAGAACTCTCTCGCCCTCTTTGTCGGGGTGTGCCACCAACAGCTCAGGATCTTGGCGATTATAGCCACAGTGCCCTACTATACCCTTGAAGTAGCGAAAAGTCGACCAATCCTCTAGTCCATTCGAGAAATCACTCTCTCGTGAATCCTCATACAACCAATCCACATCAAAG
>JAWXTL010000184.1:0-3897 GCA_044433565.1 Rikenellaceae bacterium
AATCGATCCCCAATTTCCTTAACAACTCACCAGTCACCTTACAAATACCATACATCGTATCGGGGTGCATAGCCGTATCTTGAGGAGTGTTATCCTTTGGCGCATTGTCGCCAAAAGCCCCAATAGAAGATGGTGTAAAGACCTGACAACCGCATTTGACAGCCACCTCCAGAGTGTTGAGCAGTGCAGTCATATTTACCTTCCAAGCCCACTCAGGCGAAAGCTCCCCTTTGGCCGAAAGCAGGGCAACCAGATTATAGATCGTGTCGATTTGGTTCTTCTCGACAACCTCTTGAATTGCGTGACGATCCATAGCATTGAGAGCCATCGAATTTTTGTCTTCGGGGTTGACGATAATGTCACTCGCTATTACATTTTCATCGCCATAGATCGCTCGTAGATGTTTTTTGAGTTCCGTGCCTATCTGACCACCAGCACCCATTATGAGTATCTTTTTCATTGATAGTTTATAACTAATTGTTCTTTTTTTTAGGTTAAATCGTAAAAATTTTAGACAAAGTTAATAATAATTTCCTTATATTTGTATTAAGAAACTATTTCTGAACAAACAAATGTAAAATAGAGCGAAAGAATAACCTAAACAAAATTCTAAGAACCATGAAAGTCAATGATCTAATGTTGCAACTAGCAGCAAAACACCCTGGCGAGAAAGAGTATTTACAGGCTGTCGAGGAGGTGATGTTATCCATCGAGGAGATTTATAATCTACACCCCGAGTTCGAGGCGGCAAAAATCGCCGAGCGCATTGTCGAACCAGATCGTATCTTTACGTTTCGTATCACTTGGGTCGATGATCGTGGGGTGGTGCAGACCAACCTTGGTTATCGGGTGCAGTTCAATAATGCTATTGGCCCCTATAAGGGTGGGTTGCGTTTTCATGCTTCGGTCAATTTGTCGATTCTCAAGTTCTTGGGCTTTGAGCAATGTTTCAAAAATGCTTTGACTACCCTACCTATGGGTGGTGCTAAGGGCGGTTCGGATTTTTCGCCTCGGGGCAAATCCGATGGTGAGATTATGCGTTTTTGTCAGGCGTTTATGAGTGAGCTATGGCAGTATATAGGTGCCGAGACCGATGTTCCGGCAGGAGATATAGGTGTGGGAGGTCGTGAGATCGGTTACTTGTATGGTATGTATCGCAAATTGGCACGTGAAAATACAGGGGTTCTTACGGGCAAGGGGATGACCTATGGTGGTTCGTTGATACGTCCCGAGGCTACGGGTTTTGGGGCTGTCTATTTCTTGCAACATATGCTAGAGCAAAAGGGCGAGGAGCTACGAGGCAAAGTGATTTCACTCTCGGGATTTGGTAATGTGGCATGGGGAGCAGCACTCAAAGCAACGGAATTGGGGGCAAAGGTGGTGACCATTTCGGGGCCCGATGGTTATATCTATGACCCCGAGGGGTTGGATTCTCAGAAGATAGAGTACCTATTGGATCTGCGTTCGTCCAACAATGATATTGTGGCTCCGTATGCCGAGCGATTCGAGGGGTCGCAGTTTTTTGCCTCAGAGAAGCCATGGTCGGTCAAGGTGGATATTGCAATGCCTTGCGCTACGCAGAATGAGCTAACGGGAGAGGATGCCGAGCGTTTGGTTGCCAATGGGGTTGAGATTGTGGCTGAGGTCTCTAATATGGGTTGTACGCCCGAGGCGATCGAGAGATTATTGGCGGCACGTGTACTTTATGGGCCCGGTAAGGCTGTCAATGCCGGAGGTGTTGCCACTTCGGGGCTAGAGATGTCGCAAAATTCCATGAAGATTAACTGGACAGCAGCAGAGGTTGATGCCAAACTACATCAGATTATGGGGTCTGTTCATACGGCGTGTTTGGAGTATGGTGTTGAGGCAGATGGATATGTTAATTATATGAAAGGAGCTAATATTGCTGGATTTATGAAGGTTGCCACTTCTATGTTAGAGCAGGGGGTTCTTTAGGGTCTCGTGTGGAATGTGATAAGTAAAAAAGCCCCTTTGCAGGGGCTTTTTTTGTGGGTGAGTATTGTTCTCGGACGGCTGTCGGTGTGGCTCGTAAGCCTTTAGGGTTACGGGGCTCCCGACGGGGGGAGCCGTCCGCCCCGTAGAGATTTTACCTTCGCCAGAAGGTAAAATCTCCGCTGTCGCAATTGGGGAGATTCTATTCCATGAAGTCGTTGATTGTTCTGGGACTCTTGCTGGGTCTTTTCTGGGACGTTTGCTGGGTCATGTGCTACTTTTGTAGGGGTGGGCTCCCCCAAATAATCAGCAAGGGGAACTCCTCCCCGTAGATTTTTCTAGCGAAAAATCCTCTGTCGTAATACCACAACACAAAAAAAGATCGGTCGCACCCCAAAAAAGTGAGTACAACCGATCCAAATATTAATTTAATATGCTACCGATAGACTATCTATAAGAAAACTTAGCAGTAACATCAATCAACTCAGCAAAATCAGAGTTAGTAAAGAACTCAACAAAATTTACCTCCGTTGCCGCCAAAGGCTCAACAACCTCTGCATTCAAAGACATAGCAGACGATAGATTAGAAATCAAATCACTACCATTACCCTCATTTGCCGCAATAACAGCTTGTAGATAATAAGCCTCCCAAGAATCACAACCCGAAAGAATAGATTTTGCAGATGATACATTACCATTCAAATACTCAGCCAAAGCCTTGTTATAGCCCTCAAGTGACTGTGCAGCCAAATTGTAATTACCATTAGAAAGCTCCACAAGACCCTTGTTATATTTTGCCTCTGGTGCCGAAGATGCAGCAAAGAATTTAGCAGCGTCATCCTTCTTGCCCGATGCCAAAGCAACAACACCTAGATTGTTCACAATCTCAGGGCTAGAATTGTTCAAAGCCGAAGCCTTGTTAAACATCTTATCAGCCGTAGCATAATCGCCCTCCCAAGCCGAAACAACACCTAGATTGTTCCATGCACGGTAATCATTATATTGGTTAGCAGCCGCTTGATAGATCTTAGCCTTGGTAGCATTGTCATCAAACAAAGTGGCAGCAAATAGCATCTCTTCAGCATTCAAAGAGTTAAGATCCGAAGATGCAGCAGCCATTAGCTCCTGATCGGTCATACCCTCAATAACCACATTGACCGACATCTTAGAACGACGAAGTTCAGGAAGAATCTTCTCGGCCAAAACTTTGAAAGTCACGGTCATATTCTTGATCTCACGGTCACGAACCTGAGGATCGCTATACATAGAAAGAACTTGAAGGATAATATCACGGTCTTGGATATTTGAGGCTTGAACCAACTCTTTAAAACCTTCCCAGTCTTCACCCATAGGATCAACATCGAAAGTCTCGAACGGCACGTCATTTTGTCTGAAGCGTTCGTTGATTGCTTTTTGGGTCGAAGCACCACGTTTTACCGAAAGCTCCTCATTTAATCCTAGTGGACCATCTGGCGATGCGTATGATTGAGTATATACATCACTTACTGTGCGGCGTGGATCGCCATCATTCTCGATAATAAATTGCTCAAGGGCTGCAATTTCCGACGAGTTAAGAGCCGCAGTGGTTACTGTCGAGCTATTGATCGAGTACATCAAGTTAGCATTTTGGCTAATCTCGGTTGTACGTTGGAACGAGTTTGTGATAAGAGCTACTTTTGCATAGTTATCGGCCAACAACTGGATTGAGTTGGTTGCCAATGCAACTGGGATCTCTTTGTCATACTCTGTAAATTCGGTTGCTTTGCCCTGTTTTGATAGTTTTGCCTCTACAACAAACACCAACTCAGCCAAGCGCAAAGACTCAGTATAAGGGATCTCGACAGTCTGCATAAATGCGCCACCATCTTTATAGTAAATTACCGGATAGTTATCTATTACCTTTTCGCCCTGAAGGAAGTGTGGCTGACCCTCCACGCGAGTACC
>JAWXTL010000185.1:0-3894 GCA_044433565.1 Rikenellaceae bacterium
CTTTGGTCATTTCGATTGCTTGTTTTGCTACCTCAAAGGTGTGCCCTCTGTTTATTTGCTCTAGGGTTTTATTGTGTATTGACTCTACCCCGTATTCTATTGCGACGTAGTGACTCTTTGAGAGTTCGGCAAAATAATCCAACTTCTTTTGGTCTACACAATCGGGGCGTGTACCCACTACTATTCCTATGATCGAGGGGTGCGAGAGTGCTTCGTTATAGATCTCACGCAACTCCTCAAGAGGCTTGTGTGTGTTGGAATATGCTTGGAAATATGCTAGATATTTTGTTGCTTTGGCATAACGACGAGCGTGAAACTCGATCCCCTCGTTGATCTGTTGTGTTATGCTTTTTTGGGGGTCGCAATACGAGGGGTTGAATGCTTCGTTCAGACAGAATGTACATCCACCCTTGGCGATCGAGCCATCACGATTTGGGCAGGTGAACCCTGCGTTGATGGTCACCTTTTGGATTCTCTCCCCGAACAACTCTTTGAAGTGTGTCGAATAGCTCTTATATAGTGGTCTACTGTTCATTCTATGAGAATTTTAGCGTTTTAGAGGGGGAGATGCGACTTATGATAAACGTAGGTAAGAGTGTAAATAGTATTATTGAGCATAGAATTATGCTGTTTAATAACACTATATTTCCCCATTCTACTGCCAAGGGTAGTTCGTCTATCATGTATGAGTGTGGGTCTAGCTTTATGACTCCTGTTAGTGCTTGTACTGAGAGGATCGAGGTGGCTATTATGGCTCCCCAGAATGCCCCTTTTAGGGTTATTCCCATTGATCCTCTTAGGAATATTTGCTGTATTGTTCGATCTTGCATTCCTAGACTTTTGAACACCCCTATGGTTCTTGTCTGCTCTAGGATTAGTATTAGTACGGCGCAGACCATATTGAATCCTGCTACCACTAGCATTATGATTACTAGTAGTTGCACGTTGTTATCTAGCATTGAGAGCCAGTCGTAGATATATGGATATTGCTGTTGGGTTGTGGTGAGAAGCAGTGGGGTCTCTATTGGTTCATTTTCAAAACGCTCTAGTAGCTCCTCTTGCGAGATCCCTTTGGGGGCTAGGACTTTGTAATTTGCCACCCATCCTTCTTCTATCGAACTGAGCGAATTGGCCAGTTCTAGGGAGATATATCCTACTTTTTCGTCATTTTCGGCCATTGCCGTGTTGAATATTGCCGAGATCTCTAGTGGGATAGATATTGGTACGGCACTCAGCAGCATGACATCTATTTTTTTGGATACTTTTGCTCCTGTTTGTTTGGCTAGAGCTTCCGAGATGATTATTTTGTTTTGTGTTCCTTGTTTTTCTAGGTCGAACTCTCCTTGGGTGATATATTCCGAGAACGGCTCTTTTTCATAGAGAGAGTCTACTCCTAGCAGAATTACTCCACACATTCCTCCGCTTTGGTCTTCTAGTGCGCCACTAATTGGTGTTTGCGGATATATTTTCTCTATATAGGGTAACTTTTCTAGTCTCTCGATTAGCTCTTGATTATATTCTAGTGCTCCGTTTCCTTCGAGGTGCTTGAATCCTGTGAGTGTTGCATCGGCTGCCACTAGGCGTAGTTTTTGGTCTATTGATTGTTGGAAACCCGAGGTTATGACCGAGGCAATGGTTATGATCGCCACCGATAGAGCTACGGAGATTGTTGCCACTCTGGCTCCTGTGTTTATCGTGCGACTAGAGCCTCTACCCGAGAGCAGAGTGCTAGATAATCGTGTTGATATAAATCTTACGAGTGAGTTTTTCTTATTTTCCTTTTGCTTAGCCATACAAAGCGTAAAGGTAATAATTTTTGTTTAGATACCGACTTTTTTAGCCCGATAATTCTATTGTGAGTATCTTTAGATGTGTTCTCGGACGGCTGTCGAGGTGACTCGTGCTACTTTAGTAGTACGGGGCTCCCGACGGGGGGAGCCGTCCGCCCCGTAGAGATTTTCCTTCTGCCGAAGGCAAAATCTCCGCTATCGCAATTGTAAAATTCTATCCCCGAAGATATGGGTTGTTCTGGGACACTCGGGTATTTTCTGGGACTCTTGCTGGGTCTTGTGCTACGAAGTAGTGCAGGGCTCCCGTTGTGGGAGCGTCCGCCCTGCTGAATTTCCTTGTGGAAATTCTCGCTATCGCAATTGAACCATTTTGATAACTAAATGTATTTCGGAGGTAGCCTTGTGAAATTTAGAACGCCCCTAAAGTTATTCCCACTGAGATTTTTCGACCCCGAAGGATTGCTTCATTGTCGACTCTCGATAGTGTGTCTGGGCATCGAGTACCACCGATCGAGTAGGTGAGTCTGGATTTTTTATCTTCTCTAGTATTAGCTTTGCAGCTTCGACCCCCATCTCTTTCAGGGGTGGCTCTATTGTGGTTAGCTGTGGGGTGACTATTGTCGAGAGCACAGTACCCGAAAAACTCGCCACGGCCACCGTCTCGGGCACTTTATAGCCCAACTCACCCAGACGATTCAGAGCACCAATGGCTAGAGTGTCGGTAAATGCAAAAATTGCATCGAACTCCACCTTGTTCCTTATTAGTGTGTCGACGGCTTGTGCCCCATCTTCAAATCCCAATCCCCCTTTTACGATATACTCTTCGCCCAATGGGAGCTTGAATTTTGTGATAGCATCTTTGTACCCTCGTGCTCGTTCAATCGAATTATAGACCCCCTTCGACCCCTCGATATGAGCAATACGCTTCCTGCCCGAGCGTACCAAATGCTCAATCAAGAAAAAAGACTTTATATAATCATCGACCACCACCTGCGAGACATCCATCTGGTGTGGAATGCGATCGAAAAAGACCATAGGCATCCCCTCTTTCTGAAGACGTAGATAATCCGCTTGGTTCTTCTGGTAGTCACACAGACTCACAATAATACCATCAACCATAAACCTCTCCATCATTTGCAGGTTGTCTCTTTCTCTCTCCCATGATTCGCTCGACTCGGCAATAATAACTTTGATCCCCTTGCCGTATAGTACACTTTGAATCCCTGCAATCACTTGCGAGGCATAGGGTGTTATCATCTCTGGAACAATCACCCCAATAGTATTGGTACGACCATATTTGAGGTTCGTTGCCACAGGATTGGGTTTATATCCCAACCGTTTTGCCGCCTCTAGGACTCGCTCTTTGGTCTCTTGGCGGATATTCTTGTCGTCGGTCAATGCTCTGGATACGGTCGACACCGAAATAGTTAGGTATTCGGCTATATCTTTGATAGTGGTACGTTTCATGTTAGGTGTAATCTTCGGTTGTGGGGGTTGGATTAGGCTTTTTTTGTTGGGTCGAAGACAAAGTTAATATTAAATTTCTATTAAAAAAATTGTCAATGAAAACGTTTGCAGATTTTGGTAACGTTTGCGGGAACGTTTTCAACCCCGAAAATCAAAAAACTATTTGTCACCAAAATTGATAGAGCCTACATTTGTTATAGAAAAAAACCTATAAAAAACCTATAAAAACTTAAAAATTATGAAAACACAAAACTTCAATTACGACAGACAACAAATCAAATCGGGTATTCTTCATTTTGGTGTGGGTAATTTCCACCGTGCACACCTTGAGAGTTACACCAATTCGTTGCTTAATCTTTCATCCGATGACTCCTCTTGGGGTATCTGTGGTGCGATGATTATGGAACAAGATAAGACACTTTATAATCGCCTAAAAAATCAAGATGGAATCTATTCTTTGACTGTTTGTGGTCGTGATGGCGAGAACTCTGTGGAGTGGATCGGATCGCTCGTCGAACTGCTTTGGAGTGGTGTTAATCGTGAGGCTATTATCAATAAGGTGGCCGATGCTGATATTCGTATTATCACTCTGACGATCACCGAGGGGGGATATAATCTTGATACCGATGCTGTGCGG
>JAWXTL010000186.1:0-3857 GCA_044433565.1 Rikenellaceae bacterium
TTGCACCCTCTTTTGCCCTTTCTAGTATCTCCTCTTTGAGCAGGTTGGCGTTGATGGGGTCGAAACCCGAGAATGGCTCGTCGAATATTAGTAGCTCGGGGCGGTGTATTACTGTTACTATAAATTGCACCTTTTGCGCCATTCCCTTCGATAGCTCCGAGACTTTTTTGTTCCACCACCCTTCGATCTCGAATTTTCGGAACCATTTCTTTAGCTCCTGCATTGCATCGTGGCGTGATAGACCTTTGAGCCTTGAGAGGTAGAGAGCCTGTTCTCCTACTTTCATCTTTTTGTAGAGCCCTCTCTCTTCGGGTAGGTATCCGATTTTGAATATATCTTTTTGGGTCATTTTTCGCCCCCTGAAGAGTAGCTCTCCCGAATCGGGTGCTGTGATGCGGTTTATGATTCTTATTAGGGTTGTTTTCCCTGCTCCGTTGGGGCCCAATAGTCCATATACAGAGCCTTCGGGAACGGATATGCTCACCCCCTCTAGTGCTTTGTGGGTGGCGTATTGTTTTGTTATTTCTCGGGTTTGGATCATTTTCTTGGGGTGGGGTGGGTGAGGCTTTAGTTTTCTAATAACTTTGTCACCTCGTTTGTGAGTTCTACAAAATCGGCTACACTTAGCCTTTCGGGTCTAAGCGTGAGGAATCGGTTGTCGGTGGTTTTTATTTGGGGTACTATTGCGCTTAGCGAATTTCGGATTGTCTTTCTTCTTTGGTTGAAGGTGGCTTTTATTATTTTTTTCATCAATACCTCGTCACAATCCAGACTTTCGACTTTGTTTCTTTTTAGGCGGATTACTCCACTTTGCACTTTTGGTGGTGGGTTGAAGTTGTCGGGGGTTACGTCAAAGAGGTACTCTATGTCGTAGTATGCTTGAAGCAGGACACTTAGTATTCCGTATTCTTTTCCTGTTGGGGGTGCTGCTAGTCTTACTGCCACTTCTTTTTGGAGCATTCCTACTATTTCGGGCACTTTGTTTTTGTGTTCTAGGATGTGGAAGAAGATTTGGGTTGAGATGTTGTATGGGAAATTTCCTATTACTGCCACTCCTTCGGGGTATTCTCCGCTTAGATCTAGTTGTAGGAAGTCTCCCTCGATGATCCTATCTTTCAACTCCACGGGGTATTTCTCTTTGAGATACACCACACTCTCGCTATCTATCTCTGCCACTTTTAGGTCTAGCTCTTTGCGCTGGATCAGAAATTGGGTTAGCACTCCCATCCCAGGACCCACTTCCAATACTTTACCTTGGTGTCTGAGCGCATCCACTATGTTGTATGATATATCTTGATTGGTCAGAAAGTGTTGTCCTAGACCTTTTTTCGCACGTACTTCTCTCATTGTTTTTTTATCTTTGTTTCTGGTTATCTGTATCTGTATTCCCCTCTTAATTTCTCGAAACTCAGGGGTGTGCTGCGCAGAGATTTATCATCTGCTATAATATTGTAATGGTCGGGGTCTTCCATCTCGAATTTTTGTTCTACTTCCCATGTTTTTAGCTCTTTGATCCCTAGATTTTTTGCTATTGCTCTCACTACCATTTCTGTTCCACGGGCTTTTCCTCTTGCCGAATAACCTGCTATGTGTGGGGTTGCTATCTTGGTCAAAGGTAGTAATTTTTGGTTTATATTTGGCTCGTTTGCCCATACATCGAGGGCGCATTTTTGGATTTTTCCCGATTCAATGGCTTTGATTAGCTCCTCTTCGACCACTACCTCTCCTCTTGATGAGTTTAGTAGTATGACTCCTTCTTTTGTTTGGGCTAGGAACTCTTTGTTTACCATCCCTCTGGTCGATTCCTCTAGGGGGGTATGTATGGTTATTATGTCTGCTTTTTGCAGTAGTTCTTCTAGTTCTACAAATCCTTCTCGTCCCTCTCTCTGGGCTCTTGGCGGGTCGCAGAGTAGGGTGGTGTAGCCTCTCTCTCTTGCCATATTTTGCACTTCGCTTCCCACATTTCCCACCCCTATTATTCCTATCACTCCTCGATCCTTACCCATCTCTTTTAGTGCTGCAAAGACCCATTGCCCCACGGCTCTTGCGTTGCATCCTGCTGCTCGATGCACCTCGATACTTCGCCCTTGGCAATAATCCAAATCAATGTGGTCGAATCCAATTGTCGCTGTGGCTATAACACCAACCTTCGTCCTCTCCAAAAGCTCCTGTGTGCAACGTGTGCGTGTGCGGATAATCAAAGCATCTGCATCACATAAATCCTTGGTGGATATATCGGCTCCCCCCAAATAAAATATATCTGCGAAGCGTTCAAACACTCCGCAGATATAAGGAATTTTATCGTCAATAACGATTTTCATAGTATCTATTTCATTAGTTGCACACCCGAAATATTCAGGTCTACCCAAATTATGCCTTGCCGTGACACGCTTTGTATTTTTTGCCCGAACCACAAGGACATGGATCGTTGCGACCTACTTGCTTGTCAACATGTACAGGTGCTGGTTTTTGACGCTCTGCTGCACCAGCATTTGCCATTGCCTCCGAACGTCCCATTTGTAGACGGTTCATTTCGGCTGCTTGGCGTTTGCGTTGTTGTTCTAGCTGCGCTTGGGCACGTTCCACTTGACGTTGAGCCTCTTGGTTTTGACCTCCTTGCTGTGGTGGTGCAACTGGCAAGTATGCTTTTAGCAACATCGAAAGAACCGAGGCACTATAACGATCCAACATCGCTTTGAACAATTCGAATGATTCAAACTTATAGATCAAAAGAGGATCTTTTTGTTCGTATGTTGCATTTTGTACCGACTGTTTCAGATCGTCCATATCACGTAGGTGCTCCTTCCAAAATTCGTCGATGGTCACTAGCATCAGCACTCTTGATAGTGCTTTGCCGATCTGTTGTCCTTTGTTTTCGATTGCTTTTTTGAGGTTCACAGGCACGTTTAGACCACGACGACCATCGGTGATTGGCACCGAGATATTTTCGTAACTATCCCCGTGCTCTTGATATACTCGCTCAATCACTGGGAATGCCATTGTAGCTATTGTATCAATGCGACGTTTCAGACAATCCTGCATATCTTTGACCAAATGGTCAGCCAATGCCACATCATCAAGATCTGCAAACTCTTTTTCGGTACAAGTTGGCTCAATACCAATTAGCGAGATAACCTCTAGCTTGAACTCCTCTAGCGATCCGATGCGGTAGTTTTCAACCAATGACATTGCATAGTCGGTTATCATATTCTGAAGATCGACCTCAAGACGCTCTCCATATAGTGCGTGGCGACGACGAGAGTAGATTACCTCACGCTGAGAGTTCATTACATCGTCATATTCCAAAAGGCGTTTACGCACACCAAAGTGGTTTTCTTCGACTTTGCGTTGTGCTCTTTCGATTGCCTTGGTTATCATTTTTGCTTGGATTGACTCGCCATCTTTTAGCCCCATCATATCCATCATCTTAGCTATTCTCTCTGATCCGAATAGGCGCATTAGGTTATCCTCGACCGATACGAAGAACTGCGACGAACCTGGGTCTCCTTGACGACCTGCACGACCTCTTAGCTGACGGTCTACACGACGGCTTTCGTGACGCTCGGTGCCTATAATTGCCAGACCACCAGCCTCTTTTACCTCGGCCGATAGCTTGATGTCGGTACCACGACCTGCCATGTTGGTTGCTATGGTTACCTGACCTGCTTTACCTGCTTCGGCAACGATCATTGCCTCGCTTTGGTGCTGTTTTGCATTCAGTACGTTGTGTTGTATTCCTCTTAGCTTCATCATTTTCGATAACAACTCTGAGATCTCTACCGAAGTTGTACCCACAAGCACTGGGCGACCTTTGGCCACAAGCTCGTTTACCTTTTCGATTACTGCGGCATATTTTT
>JAWXTL010000187.1:0-3849 GCA_044433565.1 Rikenellaceae bacterium
TAGCCCAAGAGCATTGGCCTGAGCCCGAAATAGTGCATCGCTCACTCGGTGACCCCTACGAGGGTTACAACGATTCATATTAAGAAGACACCCTGGCGTATCTCCTCCTTGTTGCAGATATTTATAGAGGGCGAATGTGCAGTCTTTTCCGCCACTCCAAGAGACAAATGTTTTCATAATTCTATATATATCTATCTTGTTTGATTGTTATTCTATTTCGCTAGAGTGAAATATCACTCAAAGGTAATTAAATTATATTTTTTAAAATAGTTTTCCGTCATCTCTCACCAGAATAATTTTCAATCTTGATCGGTTGATTATTTTGGTACAATGTTTATAGCATAGCTCTTTGAGTCTGTCAAAAAAGGGCTTCTGCTCGGCTTGGGCGATAATCTCCCATAGTTGCCTTGCGGTTGTGATCTCTTGGATCTGGCGCACTGTCTCATCGCTGCACGGCACCTCTTTTGCTACATCTTCAATAAACTTCAGATCCATTACTCCACTTCGGCTGTGGGTGTCTAGGTTTCCGTTGGCAAGTTTTACGGCTTTGCCTATCATCACCCCTAGTGTAACTTCTTCTATGTGGGCTTCACGGCATAATTTTAGTGTGTCGCCTATCATATTTCCATACTGCACAAAGACCTTTGGGTCATGGTTTGTGAAGTGGTTTTTTAGAAACCTCTCGCTCTTTCCTCCCGAATTGATTACTACTTTATTGTACCCTAGGGCTTGGATGAGATTAATATGTCGTTGGATTGAGTCCAGAAATGCCTCTTTCGAGAAGGGGTAGACTATCCCTGATGTTCCTAGGATTGATATACCACCCTCGATTCCCAATCTTCCGTTAAAGGTTCTTTTGGCTAGTTCTTTTCCTTGGGGTACTGTGATGACCAGATCAACTCCTTCGCTATCTCTCGCTGCTCTTTGGATCTCTTTGGTTACGTTTTCTTTGAGCATCTTTCTGGGGATGGGGTTAATGGCACTCTCTCCTACCTCTAGCCCCAAACCTGGTAGTGTTACTACTCCTACTCCTTCACCTCCTTTGATTGTGATACCGCTTGAGTCTTTGTTGATTGTAACCTCTGCGCAGATCTCTGCTCGGTGGGTTACATCGGGGTCATCTCCAGCATCTTTGATAACTGTGGCTTTTGCCCAGTTGCCTTTGTGCTCTAATTTTGCAACCTCCATTATTATGCTCTCTCCACTTGGCAGCGTGAACTGGCAGTTTTGGCACACCTCTCCGCTTAGGATTGCCCTTAGTGCCGCTACCGTAGCGGCCGTTGCGCAACTTCCGGTGGTTAGCCCTGTCGAGAGTCCGAAAAAATGGGGCGTAGTGCGGTCGATAGCCAATCTTAGTCCGTCTTCTCCATATACTACCGTTTCATAATCGGGGAGTTTGGGACGCTCTACGATCACTAGATCTATGGCTAGTTGTTCGCATAGCTTCATCTTCTGCTCGACACCGCCACTGCTTCCGCTCTCTTTGATTAACACCACATCGGGTTTGAAATCAGTAAATAGAGCCTCGTCACTCTCTGTATCATAGAGAACTGTTTTGCTCGTGGGGAATCCGCTCTCACCGAGGATCTTCCACGACTCCTCCCGATCCATTATCCGTAGGCAAACCTCCCGATCTAGGCACATCGGGGCGAGGAGCCCAGAGGATTTAACCCCCGTCAAAGCGAGTACTCTTTGGTAATCTTTGATCTTGATATATTCAATCGCCTTTTCGATTGTTTCGCTATACCTGACTCTGCTCCCATTTGCTCTTTGTGTTGCTTTGCGCTCGAATCTAATGACCCTAATACCTAGCTCCTTGGTGGCATCCATAATATTTTGATGCAGAACACTCGCAAAAGGGTGAGCGGCATCTATCACAAGTTCAATGTTGTTTTGTTGGCAAAAGTCGATAATATCGCCAGAGGTCATTCCACCAGAGAGTAGTGTGATATTCGCAGCCTCGACCCTCTGCTCTCCACTTTTGGTTGAGTAGAAGAAGGGTTTGGATGCGCCATCGCACACTCTAGCAGCTATTCTGCCTTGGGTTGTACCTCCGAAAATTAGTATCATAATAAAATCTCCTCCAATAGCTCCTCGATCGTCTCCACCGTGTGACACTCATTGGCGTTACTTCGTTGAACTTCGATTCGAGTCTCGCTAACTCTGATAACTATATCACCCATCGGACTATCCACCGCAACACCACAGCGAAGCAGTGCCTTGCAGACCATCGAGTAGCGGAATCCCGCCCCCTCGACTCTTGCTTGATGCACCAGCTTATAATCTATTCTAAATAACCCACTACTCTTGTCAAATATCACCCCTTTGCGCTCAAAGAAGTGCATCAAAGAGCCATCAAGAGCTAGATCTTCGGGTACTCCAATATGCAGCCTACTAGTGCCATCCATGATCCATATCTTATCGGCCACTTGCAGTGCCAAATCAAGGTCGTGGGTCGAGAGCAAGATTGTTTTGTTAAGCTCCTTTGCTAGTTTGTGTAGCAGTTGCATCGTCTCGACTTTGCTTGGGAAGTCAAGAAAAGCGGTAGGCTCATCCAACAGAATAACAGGTGTTTGCTGTGCTAGAGCCTTGGCTATCATTACCTTTTGTCGCTCTCCATCACTTAGCGTATCGACCATCCGATTGCGTAGCTTGGAGATATTAACCTGCTCTAATGATTGCTCTACGATCGCCATATCACATGGCTGCAATGCACCCCAGAAACCGGTGTAAGGCGCACGCCCCATCCCCACAAGGTCGACAACCCGTGTATTCTTTAGATCTAATTTGTCGGTCAATACCACACTCATTAGCGTGGCCAATTCGCTAGAGGTGTAGCCACTAATCGAGCGCCCCATCAATCGTATATCCCCTTTCAGAGATGGTTGTGATTTGGTTATAGTTCTAATGAGTGTAGATTTACCTATACCATTAGCCCCCAATATGGCTGTTAGCTCCCCATTGTAGAGCGTAGCATCTATGTCACTGGCTACGTAGCGCACATTAGCCCCTCTTTTGGAGTGATAACCAATCGAAAGATTATCTAGTTCTATTATTGCCTCTCTCTTGTTCATCATATTAATCAATTAATTGCAGAGCGTCGCTCAAATATTACCCACAGAACAATTGGTGCTCCGATAAGTGCTGTTACGGAGTTTATCGGGAGTGCTCCTTCGACCCCTGGCATCCGTGCTATCAGGTTGCATAGCAATGCTAGGACTGCTCCCACTATAGTGACTCCTGGCATTAGTATCCTATGGTCGGAGGTGACAAAGAGCATTCGACATAGGTGTGGCACTGCCAGTCCTAAGAAAATAATTGGTCCACAGTAGGCTGTAACTACTGCTGTGATCGAACATGAGCAGATGATTGTCCAGATGCGAGTGGCTTTGATATTCTGCCCTAAACTACTTGCGTAATTATCGCCAAGAAGCATTAAATTTAGCTTTTTTATCAACAAAAACGACAGCGGAATAAGTATCAACGACGAGATCACAAATGGTTGAATATTACCTCCCGAGACCTTCGAGAAGCTCCCTAGACCCCAGATTACGTATCCTTTGACATCTTCGTCGCTGCTAAAGAATTTCAACACTCCAATCAGTGCAGTGGCGATATAGCCAATCATTACCCCTACAATCAAAAGCGTTACTCCTCCTTTGGTATATTGCGAAACCGATAGAATAATTACCATTACCACCAGTGCTCCACAGATGGCTGCAACAGTTATGGCGACCTCTCCATTTGATATCTGTCGCTCTGCTGTCCCATTCGTTGTCCGCCCTGTTGTCCCATCTGCATCTGTTGCATATTGCCCAATCCGCGTCCAAAACTCACATATGCAGCGGC
>JAWXTL010000188.1:0-3830 GCA_044433565.1 Rikenellaceae bacterium
ACCACCCCGACGAGCAAGTGCCTTCTCAAGAATAGGTGCCGAATCAACCACAGCCCGACCCTTAGCCCTAGGATCCACGGTGCGAATAAAAGCCAACAACTCCCATAAACGCCCCTTAACTCGATCGTGATAATCCTCGGGGGAGCTAAAACAACGAGCCACCGAAGGGTCTCCTCGCTCAGGCTGCGCCACCCCCACAACAATAACACTACGAACACTACTCATCAACCGCCTAAGATCATCTCGCTCACGCTCCATATAACCCATTGCACCATGCCGCCCCTGAGCAATCCACTCACGCCAACGATCCACATCCGCCCCCTCTAACTCTTTGAATGGCAAGATAGCATAAAAATCAAATAATTGATTAACTTTGTGGCTTATTTGGTGATACATAGTATGGTATTTGTGTGTCGCAACCTCAGAAAATAATCTCAAAGTTATGCAAAAGCAGTCATCGTTGCAAATCCAACACTGGAAAATAGTCCTACCAGTGATAATAGGTCTGGGTTTTATCGCCTATATGTTCTTTACCGAGGTGGATACTTCGGTCTTCTCGAATTTCAATCTGACGATCGAGGCTCTGTGTTATTTGCTTTTGGCCTTTGGCTTTATGGTGCTTCGTGATTTGGGGTATATTATACGTTTGAGGCTTTTCTCGCAGGGTTTCTTGTCTTGGAAACAGGCTTTTCGGGTTATTATGCTTTGGGAGTTTACCTCGGCAATTACCCCTTCGACTATTGGCGGCACTAGCGTGGCGGTGGTCTTTGTCCATAAAGAGGGGCTTTCGGTGGGCAAATCAACTTCGATGGTCATGTTGACTGCCTTTTTCGATGAGTTGTTCTTCTCGGTGATGTTTCCTCTGATAATTTGGATTGTGGGTTTTGATCGGCTCTTTGCTTTTGAGGGAGCCTCGGCTTTGATGTATGTGATTATTGCTGGTTACTTGGTCAAATTGGGGTTGACTATTTTGTTGAGCGTGGGGCTGTTTTGGCATCCACGTGGCATGAAGTGGATGTTGATTAAGATCTTCTCATTGCCCTTTTTGCGCAAATGGCGCAAGGCGGCAGCCAAAACAGGTACCGATATTGTGGTAAGTTCCAAAGAGATCCGAACCTATCCAATGAGTTTCTGGCTCAAATCTCTCGGGGCAACAACCCTGACTTGGTGTTCACGTTTTTTGGTGGCTAATGCGATCTTTATGGCTTTCTTTGCATTGAGTGACCATCTGCTGGTCTTTGCCCGTCAACTTTCGATGTGGGTGCCAATGATTATCTCGCCTACGCCTGGTGGTAGTGGCTTTGCCGAATATATATTCTCGAATTTTCTGGGTGATGTGATAACGGTCTCGGCTGCAACAATGGCAGGTACTGTGGCAATGATTGCTATCTTGTGGCGATGTGTCACCTATTATCCTTATCTGATTGTGGGGATGTTTATTATTCCTCGTTGGTTTGCTCGTAGCTTTGGCGAGGGGAAGAAGTAATAGCCCACTATTCTACATCTTATAAAGATATGGTTCGTTTCTCGGACGCTACGGGTGTCATGTGCTACGAAGTAGTGCAGGGCTCTCTCAATAATCAGCAAGGGGGAGCGTCCGCCCTGTTGACTTTTCTGCCAAGAAAAGTCTCGCTATCTCATTCGGAATATTGTCATCCCCGAAGATATGGTGTGTTCTCGGACGGCTGTCGGTGTGAATCGTAAGCCTTCAGGGTTACGAGGCTCCCGACGGGGCGAGCCGTCCGCCTCGTAGATTTTTCTGGCGAAAAATCCGCTGTCGCAATTGGAGCGTTTTACACCAGAAGAGGTTGATTGTTCTGGGACACTCGGGTATTTTCTGGGACTCTTGCTGGGTCATGTGCTGTGAAAGAGTGCAGGGCTCTCTCAATAATCAGCAAGGGGGAGAGTCCGCCCTGCGGACTTTTCTGCCAAGAAAAGTCTCGCTGTCGCAATTGGAAATTCCTCTACCCAGAGACTATAACAGATCTAAGAGCCCAAGTATCTCACTGCAACAACTCTCAACTTCATCTGATGTAATTGTGAGCGGTGGAGAAATGCGAAAGGCCGTATCACAGAACAAGAACCAATCACTCATATATCCAGCCTCTTTGAGTAGCTCTATCATACGAAACATCCGCTGCGAAGAGCCAAGCTCCACCGCCAAAAGCAGTCCGCTACGTCGAATCTCATCTACTGCCGTATGCCCCTTGAGCAATTGGTAAAACTGCTCCCCACGCTCCACAGCATTCGTACATAAATCATGCTCCTGAATATACTGCAAAGCCGCCAATCCAGCAGCGCAACAAACAGGATTTCCCCCAAAGGTGTTGATATGACCCAAAACGGGATTCGATGTAAAATTATCCATCACCTTCTTTTTTGCTACAACAGCCCCCAGAGGCAATCCGCCCCCAAGTGCCTTCGCCAAACACAACATATCGGGCGCAACACCGTAATTCTGATATGCGAAAATCTTTCCGCTACGCCCAAAACCAGTCTGAATCTCATCGAAGATCAGCATAGTTCCTGTCTGGGTGCATCGCTCTCGTAGCATCTCTAGCCACTGCTGGTTGGCAGGATTTACACCCGATTCCCCTTGCACCACCTCGGTTACTACGGCTGCTGTCTGGTGGGTGATTTTCTTGAGATCCTCTATGTTATTGAAGTTTACGAGGTGGCAATCGGGCAACAAAGGGCGAAACGCATTCTTGAAGTATTCGTCACCCTGAATGCTCAAAGCTCCGTGTGTTGAGCCATGGTAGGCATTGCGCATCGAGATAATTTGGGTGCGAGAGGTCACTCGTTTGGCGAGTTTCATTGCCACTTCGATCGCCTCAGCTCCGCTATTGACAAAATAGATACTTTGATCCATATCTCCCATCGCTTTGGCTATTTGTGTTGCATAGTCGATTTGTATGCGTTGCAGGGTTTCGCCATAGACCATCGTGTGCATATAGTCGGCAGCCTGTTTTTGCACTGCCTCGATCACTTTGGGGTTTGCATGACCCACATTGCTTACCGAGACTCCCGAGATTAGGTCGAGATATTTTTTGCCCGTCGAGTCATATAGGAATATCCCTTGGGCTTTTTCCACCTCGATTAGCATGGGTTCGGGGGATGTTTGGGCTATGTTTTGCAGGAATTGCGATCTTAGTGTTTTCATTTTCGTCTCATGTGGATTTTTGGATGGTTACAAAGGTAGTGATAAAAATATTAAAAAACAGGGGGTGATGATTTAATCTCTGAGTATTAGTGGTTTAGGTTTTTGGGAGAGTCGGGGTTTTGAAAAAAGTTGAAAAAAATTCGTTAAAAATTTGGAGAGTGAGAAATTTGTATTACCTTTGCACTACCAAAAACAACGAAGGGTTGTTGTTGGTAAAAGATCTAACGGTGTGGTAGTTCAGCTGGTTAGAATACCTGCCTGTCACGCAGGGGGTCGCGGGTTCGAGTCCCGTCCATACCGCCAAAAAGAGTTAATCGAATGGTTAGCTCTTTTTTTTTGTGTTTATGCTCTATTGTATTTCTTGAAGATATGGAGTGTTCTCGGGCGGCTGTCGGCGTGACACGTGCTGCGAAGTAGCACGGGGCTCCCGACGGGGGGAGCCGTCCGCCCCGTAGATTTTTCTAGCGAAAAATCCGCTGTCGCAATTGAACCATTTTGCCATAGAAGATGTTGATTGTTCTGGGACGACTGGGTCTTTTCTGGGACTCTTGCTGGGTCATGTGCTATGAAAGAGTTTAGGGGTAATCAATGAGGGGGGCGTCGCCCTGCTGAATTTCCTTGTGGAAAGTCTCGCTGTCGCAATTGAACCATTTTGCCCTAGAAGAGG
>JAWXTL010000189.1:0-3770 GCA_044433565.1 Rikenellaceae bacterium
TTCCTAATCTTGGCTCTTCGATAGCCGAGCAACGTGTCTCGCTGATTGAATATATCGGTGAGGGGGCTACTATGTGGCTTAGCGGTGGGAATAACACCCTATCGAAGATTGATTCGCTAAGGGCAAAATTGCTAAAGAGCATGGACGATCCCCGAACGATAGATGATTGGGTGACAAGTGTATCATCGTTGATCTTGCAGCTTGATTCATGGCGTTTGATTACCGCCTTTGGAACTCTCGCTCAACGCAAGGTCGATGCTCGGATAAATATGCAATCGCAGCCGCAACCCTCGTTTGGCAAAAATTTCAAACTCCTAGTCGACACAGTTAGGGCAGAAGCAATAAACGGCAGAGAGACCTATATCCTAAGCGAAAATCTAGCCCAACAAGAGAGGCTAGAAGATATTTTTGCCAGTACTCAGGGAGAGGTGCGAAGCAACGTAGGCTTTCGGGGTGTCTCATTAACCCTGCACGGAGGATTCTCGATCGGAGGGTTCAACCTACTGACCGACCACCAAATCTTCGAGCGTTACCACAAATACAAAATACACAACGAGATAGAAAAAAGCGTAGGGATGACCATCTCGGAGCTTAACACCCTACACGTAGGAGATTTTGTGGTGCACATAGACCACGGAGTAGGTCGCTTCGGAGGTTTGGTGCGCCAAAACGACAACGGAGTCCAACGAGAATATCTAAAACTCAGTTATCGTGATGGAGATGTGCTAATGGTGGGAGTGCACAACCTGCATCGCATCAGCAAGTTCAAAAGCTCAGAAGCCGAAGTAGCACCCAAAATCCACAAACTAGGAGGAGGAGTCTGGGCAAAAGCCAAGGCCGTGGCCAAAAGCCGAGTCAAAGAGATGGCAAAAGAGCTAATAGCCCTCTATGCCAAACGCAAAGCATCACAAGGTTTTGCCTTCTCGGCGGATAGTTATCTGCAACAAGAGCTAGAAGCATCGTTTATCTACGAAGATACCCCCGATCAACTATCGACCACCCGAGCAATCAAAGTCGATATGGAAGCCCCACAACCCATGGATCGTCTGGTGTGTGGAGATGTTGGTTTCGGAAAGACCGAAATAGCCATTCGTGCGGCATTCAAAGCGGCAACCGACGGAAAACAGGTGGCAGTCCTTGTCCCCACCACTGTCCTTTCGTTGCAACACTATCGTAGTTTCTCACGTCGTCTGCGTCACTTCCCCGTGAGGGTCGAAAATCTCTCACGAGCAAAATCAACCAAACAGACAAACGAAATTCTCAAAGAGCTAAAAGAGGGGAAAATAGATATTGTGGTGGGAACGCACAAACTACTAGGCAAGAGTGTTCAATTCAAAGATCTAGGGCTGCTGATTGTCGACGAAGAGCAGAAATTCGGTGTGGCAGGAAAAGAGAAGCTACGTCAGTTCAAAAACAATATAGACACGCTAACCCTCACGGCAACACCAATACCACGCACCCTACAATTCTCACTAATGGGGGCACGTGATATGAGCATCATAGCCACCCCACCACCCAATCGTCAACCAGTACAAACCGAAGTACACCAATTCAACGACGACATCCTCAGGGAAGCCATTGAGTTTGAAGTGAATCGTGGAGGGCAACTCTTCGTACTGCACAACCGAGTGCAAACAATCAATCAAGTAGCCGCCAAAATACGAGGTATGCTACCCAACCTACGTGTGGCAGTCGGGCACGGGCAAATGCCCCCCAAAGAGCTAGAAAAGGTGATGATGGAGTTTATCTATGGTGAGTATGACGTTTTTGTGGCGACCACCATAATCGAAAGCGGAATAGATATTCCAAATGCCAATACCATAATCATAAACAACGCTCATCAATTTGGACTTTCGGATCTCCATCAGCTGCGAGGCAGAGTGGGGCGAACAAACAAAAAAGCCTACTGCTACCTCTTTGTGCCATCGCTAGATGGTCTAACGGGCGATTCGCAACGAAGGTTAAGAGCCATCGAAGAGTTTTCGGAGTTGGGTAGTGGCTTTAATATCGCAATGCAGGATCTCGATATACGAGGAGCAGGAAATATCTTGGGAGGCGAACAGAGTGGTTTTGTGTCGGATATTGGCTATGATACCTACCAAAAGATTATCAACGAAGCGGTCAACGAACTACGGGCTGAGCAGGGCATGGAGGTTGAGCAGCAGACCATCGACACAGTTATCGAGAGTGATTCGGCGGCCTATCTTCCCGACGAATATGTGGCATCGACCAACGAGAAGATCCGACTTTATAGAGAGCTTGATGGACTTACTACCGAAGATCAGCTCACTGCATTTATTGAACGTCTGACCGACCGATTTGGCACACCACCATCTGTTGCACAAGAGTTGTTTGAAGCGGTGCGCCTACGTGCCGTAGCCCAAAGTATTGCTATCGAGCGATTGGTGATCAAAAATTCTAAAGCTACTCTATATTTTACCAGTGATTCAAATCACAGCTTCTATCAGAGCCCCGAATTTACTACACTGCTCAAAGGGGTCTCTATCTCGGGTAGCAAAGCTCGAATTAACCAAAAGGGAGATCGCATTGTTCTTTCGCTTGTGGGGATTGATACTTTTGAACAGTTACGGTCGCAGTTATTGAAGTATCTAGGAAGATAGTAAATCCAATTGCAACAGCGAGATTTTTCTGTGAGAAAGCCCTACACTACTTCGCAACACATGACCCAGCGAAGTCCCAGAAAATACCCGAGCGTCCCAGAACAATCAACATCTTCGGGGATGATAATATTCCGAATTGCGATAGCGGATTTTTCGCTAGAAAAATCTACGGGGCGGACGGCTCCCCCCGTCGGGAGCCCCGTAATCCTAAAGGCTTACGTGCCACACCGACAGCCGTCCGAGAACTATACTATGTCTTCGGGAAGCAATTCCCACAAAACCCTAGTAAGAAATAGAGTGATCTATCGGGAACTCCTCGCCCGACCAAGCCTTAACCTGTGTCCAAGGAGCATAATCCGAACTCCAGAACTCATCATCAGCTGACAAACCCAAAGCCAACAACCCCACAGAACACAAATAGACACTCCCCGTGCAAGTGTAAACCTCACCAACGCCAATCTGTGACCCACAAAATCCCATCGTAAGCCATCCATCACGGAAAGTACCCTGAGCATTCATCTGCCGCTCGATAAGAGCCGTAAGAGCAGAGCGCACCTGTGCACCACTAACACTCTTTGGCAATCGACCCAGCAAAGCCATCTGCGAAAGAGTCTGGAAAGCACCAAAACGATAAACCAAAGATCGCCCAATAGCAGGATAAGTCCCCTCGGGCGAAATCATCCGTTCGAGAACCTCGGCATAACGTGTCGAACGACCATAAATAGTCTCACACTCCGAATCACTCAAAAGTTTCTTCGACTGAAGAATCATAGCTATATCGACCAACATAGGCTGAATCACAAAGCTATTATAATAGTCCCAATGAAAATCGACACCATCACCATAAATACCATCACCCTTATACCAACTCTGATGAGATTTGACGGCATAGTCAATACGCATCAAATCGGCAGGATAGCCAAATCGGACAAAGAAAGCCTCGATCATACCCGAGAACAGAAGCCAATTGCTATAATTGGGCTTGATCTTGCGAGTGGCAACAAACAAATCGACCACCCGAGCCTGACCCTCCTCGCTCAACCCCTTCCAAAGAACCTCGGGGCTACGAATAAAAGCCTGAGCCAAAAAAGCAGCATCGACCAAAGGTTGCGACCCCACAGTAACATTAAAATAATCGGCCGACTGAGG
>JAWXTL010000190.1:0-3748 GCA_044433565.1 Rikenellaceae bacterium
TGCCGTAAATATACGTACGGGGTATTAGTCCGAATTTCTCCGGGTTATCCCCCTCTCAAGGGTAGGTTGCATACGCGTTACGCACCCGTGCGCCGGTCGCCATCAATACTAGTAAACTAGCATCATGCTGCCCCTCGACTTGCATGTGTTAAGCCTGCCGCTAGCGTTCATCCTGAGCCAGGATCAAACTCTCCATAGTAAAAATATCTTTAAATACTCCCTAAAGAGTATCAAAATCAATAATAAATAAAGTGTGTATCCTGACCTGATTACTTTTCGTGATATGGCATATCATCCATATCCAGAATTGATAGTTGTACATATTATGTACCCTTATCTTGTGCTACTTTTCTTAAAAATTATCAATGAACTTCTCGTTATAAGCTTCTCGCTCTCAAAGAGTTAAAACTCTCATTTGCGACTGCAAAGGTAAATACTTTTTATTTATCCTGCAAACTTATTTTTAAAAATTTTTCGTTTCTCAAACGCCAACAAATTTATCAGCGGAAAGAGGTTGCAAAGGTAAATAACATTTATGAATCTACCAAAACTTTTTTCAAAAAACTTTCAGTCGCAATCAAAAAACCAATTATTAGAGCATAACCTGAAACAATCACCACGACCAAAAAACCTCTTAAAGAGAAACGCCTTTCTTTTAAAGCGAGTGCAAAGGTAAACACTCCAATCCAAAAAACCAAATTTTAAGGAGCTTTTTTTACAAATATTTCTAGTAAGCCTTAGCAAAAAGCACACGCTGAGAACTATAACCCCCAGAAATAATACAACATCCCTCTTCCATAGCCGAAGGCAACTGCTCAGCCAAAGGAATACAACGAATAGTAGCCTTAGTCTCAGCCTTAATCTTCTCCTCGGTCTCAGAAGTACCATCCCAATGAGCAAGAACAAAGCCACCCTTAGTCTCCAAAACCGACTTAAACTCCTCATAACTATCGACCTTAGTAATCATAGACTCACGATAAGCCAAAGCCTTAGCAAAGATATTATCCTGAATCTCGCTCAAAAGAGAAGAAATATAAGAGGCAATACCCTCCTGAGAAACAATCTCTTTGGTCAAAGTATCACGACGAGCAACCTCAATAGTACCACCAGCCATATCACGCTGACCCATAGCCAAGCGAACCGGAACACCCTTGAGCTCCCACTCCGAGAACTTAAAGCCCGAACGCAAGTTATCACGATCATCAATCTTAACACTTACGCCCAAAGCACGAAGCTCCGAGGCGATCTCCTGAAAACGAGAACAAACCTGAGCGAGTTGTTCATCACCCTTATAAATAGGAACCATAACAACCTGAATAGGAGCCAAAACAGGAGGCAAAACCAAACCATTATTATCAGAGTGAGCCATAATCAAAGCCCCCATCAAACGAGTAGAAACCCCCCAAGAAGTAGCCCAAACATACTCCAGCTTACCCTCACGATTAGTAAACTGAACATCGAAAGCCTTAGCAAAATTCTGAGCCAAGAAGTGAGAAGTACCACTCTGAAGAGCCTTACCATCCTGCATCAAAGCCTCAATAGTAAAGGTCTCATCTGCCCCAGCAAAACGCTCCGAATCACTCTTACGACCAATAACAACAGGAAGACCCATAAAATTCTGAGCAAAATCAGCATAAACATGAATCATCTGATGAGCCTCGGCCAAAGCCTCCTCTCGTGTAGCATGAGCCGTATGACCCTCCTGCCACAAAAACTCAGCAGTACGAAGGAACAAACGAGTACGCATCTCCCAACGAACAACATTAGCCCACTGGTTACAAAGAATAGGAAGATCACGATAAGAGGTAATCCAATTACGATAGGTATTCCAAATAATAGTCTCAGAAGTAGGGCGAACAATAAGCTCCTCCTCCAAACGAGCATCAGGATCAACCACCACACCCTTACCATCGGGATCATTCATCAAACGATAGTGAGTAACCACAGCACACTCCTTAGCGAACCCCTCGACATGACTAGCCTCTTTACTAAAAAAAGACTTAGGGATAAACAAAGGGAAGTAAGCATTCTGGTGACCAGTATCCTTAAACATCTTATCCAAAGCGCCCTGCATCTTCTCCCAAATAGCATAGCCATAAGGTTTGATTACCATACATCCACGAACAGCCGAATTTTCGGCCAACCCTGCCTTTAGAACAAGGTCATTATACCACTTACTATAGTCATTTTCACGAATAGTAAGCTCTTTCATCTCTTTTGCCATAACATTTGCATATTTTTTGAAGTGCAAAGATAAAAAAAGAGTTTTAATATAAGAAATTTATCTCGAAATCTGTTATTAATAATGTGGTCAAAAGGTTGATAATCCAAAAGAAAATTTTTACCTTTGTAAAAGACACAGTAGTATTCACCTAAAACACCCGAAACAAGATGAAAACCGTTATCACCTCCCTAGTCCTAGCGATTGCGACCATCAGCACAGCGTGGTCACAATACACCGATCCTATGTACACTTCGCAAAGAAGCAAACAAGAGATAAAACAAGAAAAAGAACAACGCAAACTAGAAAAACAGCAACAAGAGGCCTTGGAGTACCTAAGCCTATACGAGCTGCAAATACTCAAAAACTACCCCATCAACAAAGATGAAATCTTGGTGACAAGTGCTGGTGAGGCCTTCACAAGGCGTGTAGATGCAGCAACAGCCACCAACTACGACAATCCCGAAATAGCCAAAATCCTAAATCAATACGCTACAACACTTCAGCAAATCTACCCACCCGAACTATACAACACAATAGTGGCAGGTGATAGGATATGGGTTGAGCCGCAATACGTAACAGCTATCTTCTCGGACGATATACAAGCCATGGCAGGTGTTAGCAGTTATCTAGCATCGGCAGTATCTACATTAGAAGTTCAGCAGCTATACACAACCAACACATTCTCGTCATACCGCTACATCCCACACAACTGGGTGATGCCATACGGAAGAGGATTGTGGTGGGGAGCACCAATACACCATGCACGCAGAGGCTACTACGGCTGGGGAAGACCTCCATTTATGCCTTATGCAGTATCATACGGCTATCCATACTTCGGATGGTCATCATGGTATTGCGACCCATGGGGATACGACTCATACCTAGGATATGGCGGATATTACTCATTCTGGGGATTCAGTGGTCCATACCGACCAGTATATCTCCCAAATAGAGTGTCCAAAAATAGCAATGTATATTATGGTAACTCGCAAAGCAACACCAAATCAAGCTTTGGCCCAGCATCGAGTGCCTCGACATCAAACTACAACAAAACAACATCGTACGGTCAAGGTCAAAAAACAACCACCACAAACAAAACCACAACAACCCCTAGCACAACCGTTAGCTCTCCAACATCAACTAGTTCGGGATATAGCGGAGGATTCACAACAACAAGTAGCGGAACACGAAGAAGATAACAAACTGTAAGTCAGTCAGCCTATCTATCTAACTGTCTGTCTATCACAGTGCGCAAATAACAAAAGTTCCCCCACTTTTTTAATAGCAAAGAGATCAGAAAAATGAAAAAATTAGTATTGTCAGCCTCAATCCTCGCCCTAACAGTAGGATTGAATAGTGTAACAGCGCAAACCACAGCCGAATTATACAACTTCTCAAATCAAAATCAACTAGGGAAAACCGCACGTGTTTCGGCAATGGCAGGAGCATACACCAGCCTTGGTGCCGACCTATCGTCGCTGCTAATCAACCCAGCAGGACTAGCTATGTTTACCAATAGCGAAG
>JAWXTL010000191.1:0-3733 GCA_044433565.1 Rikenellaceae bacterium
TACAAACATGGTGGCACTAAACGTGGTACTGAAAATTCAAAAAGAAAGTCCTGAAGGGTTTTTCCCATCACGACTTTTTTTTGATTATTATACCCTTGTATTGTTTCGGACTGAGGTATTTTCAATTGCGATAGCGAGATTTTTCTGCTGACTATCAGAGGGATCCCTGCACTACTAAAGTAGCACATGACCCAGCAGAGTCCCAGAAAATACCCGAACGTCCCAGAACAATCAATCTCTTCTGATCGCCAGAAAAATCTACGGGGAGGACGGCTTCCACACGCCCTGAGCCCCGTACTACTTCGTAGCACGTGTCACACCGACAGCCGTCCGAGAACATCAGCATGTCTTTACGCCAAAAACACTAATCAGCCGATTCAACAACCAACCAACTATAAGAATTTGCCGGAATATCAACGGTAATCTCAATATTATACTGACGATCTAACTCATAAGTCACACCCTCACCCTGCTCAACACTAACCCGAGCCGAACGCTCAATACCACTATAATACAATGGCAAAGTAAGAGTACGAGTCATATCACTAGAGGTTGGATTATAGACCATAACCATAGCCCGAGTATCAAGCGAAGGATTCACGTGCATAATAGCATCATAATCCCGACCATCTGCCCTACGCAAATGGATAATATCACTATTGAGAATCTCACGATAATTCTTATACCAATCAATAACCTCCTTGACCACAGCCCGAGTCTGAGGAGTATCATAAAGACGAGGACCACGATAACAAGCCTGTACACCACTGCCATAATTCTGCATCATATGTGCCTTATAATCATCCAAATGGTCATTCAAAGGCTCCAAAGTAGCCTCTGCACCCCCACCATGATACTGAGTCAAAGGAACAAAAGTCCAACACATACTAGGAGTACGAGTCCACAATCCATCATAGATCACCTGACGACCCAAAACCAACTGCCGCTGACGAGGCAAAGACCAATTGACCTCACGATAGCCAATACCCGTTTTGGTCGAACCAGATTGGATATAGAAATCAGGAACATTAGTATAGATACCCTCCTCGGCCATCCATTTGTACAGCTCTGCAATCAATTTGCGTTGCTCCCACTGCGAATCCTCCAAACCCTTATGGTGGGCATGAGAGGTCGAAGCACAGACATTACCCGGATACGAGCCATCATTCTCGAAAGCCTTCATCCCCGTCTCCTCGAAAAAGCGACGTATCTTACGGAAATATTCATGCCCCCACTCACTAGACAAACAAGGAGAAGAGCCAAAAATCATCCCACCACGTTTGCCCGTTTCGGGGTTAATAACATCGACCTCATCGCTAATCCAACGGCTCGAAAGAAGAGAATATGCACCCAACTGAATCCCCTGAGACTCAGCATAATCATTCAGCTCACGGAATTTAGCATAATTCTCGGGGCTTTCATCCTCCATATTAAGTCCACTACCAAAACTAAGTATAACCATCTCATAACCAACTTCACGACACTGATCGATAGCCGTGCGGACAACCTCGGGATCGGAAGAGACACAGTGCATAAAGATAGGATTCTGTGTAGCCCAAGGTGCAACAGTGGTGTACATACGACGAAGAGTCATACCCGCACGCTCCTTGTCATAGCTATCATAGAGAGTCTCCCAAACCCGAAACGAGCTAAAGCTTTCATCGGGGGCAATATCAACATCGGGTCCCATAGGCAAACGAACCTCCAAAATACAAGGAGTCTCCAAAGGGTAGTTGCACTGAGAGGTATAGCGAGGATCACGCTCCCAATATTGTGTAACATCCGAACCCGATTGCTGCATAGCACCAAAAGCCCAATCCGCCTCGACATGGATATTAGGAAGTTCCCACTCTTTAGGAGTATCAACAGGAGATTCCCCCTCGACCATAGCCAACTCCTCTAGTTTAAATTTATTGAGCGTAATCTGACTTCCCGAACCATTGTCGATCTCGAACCATTTGCTAATAGTAGGGATTCCATCATAGAGAGCATAGTGTAGCTTCACGACAACCCCGTCGATCTCTTGTGGCGACTCCAAAACAAAGGTCAAGACCTTACCCGTTGGAGCCTTCTTGTTGAGTGCCCAGCGTGATTTATCCCAATCAATACGAGATTCGATCGGGGTCACCTCAAAATCCTTGACCGTAAACGAATTAGGAATAGTAGTCATAGCATCCACCCACTCATATTGCAGGTAGCCAAATTCGGGCTGCCCCATCAATCCCCCAAGCGAATAGTTCTTATTATTGATCGTCACGCTACCCTCGGGGCTTACCGCTCGAAGCATATTAGCCCCCGTTTGGTGGTTGATAATATCAATCGTTGCAAGGTTGGGAAGGATTCTAAAAGTACGAGCCACAAGCCCATTGCTAATAATAATATTTTTACCATCGGCACTTCTAAAAACCCCAGCCGTAGCAAAGCTAGGGTCAATCATCCAATCCCGAGAAGGAAGTTGCGCCCCCATCTCGCCCTGAGGCAACTTCTTGATTTTAGCATTTAGAGATTTCTGTATCTTGGCATCGACCACAGGTGCTTCGCCCATATAATCGACCGACACAATATTGGGAGAGATCTCAAAATAATCGAACTCTGGGTCGATCCAAGCGGCATAGTCACCACTCGACCCATCGCCACCATCATCGGTTATAAGCTCCAACACCCTAACACCCCCAACATTAACCGAAATCTGCTGAACGCCATCCTGGGGGGTCATCAGACCGCTATTATAAAGCTCTCGTCCATCACCCACAACCCGAAAAACCACACTACCCGACCCCACAGTACCATCAAGACCTGCCACACCAACAAATCGTTTATTGTTATCAACCGCACGATACAACATACGAGTACCATCGGTCAAGGGGATCGACGAAATATCGTCGGCCGCAAAATCAACAGAAGAGCCAAGCACACCAATCGAAGAGCTAAAAGTACTTGTACCGCCATTGAGAGCAAATTTATGAACCGAAGGGGCAATCAGCCCAAATCCCCGATCGGTCACCGAAGGATCAATCGCCGAGAGAGGTTCGCCCGTAGTAAAACAATCCATAGTAACAGCACCATATTGAGTGAAACCACGAGAGAGGTCGAACGAAGTAATAGAGACCTTGTTCTGAGCCAACGAAGGGGAGCCAAGAACAAGCATAAAAAGAGGGATAATAAGTTTTTTCATTATAATTTCAGGAAAGGTTAGCAGTAATTTATAGTTTGGGAAAGCCTATAACAGCCCACCAATAATATCAAGGGCAGGATCATCAATCTCAGAGAGGCGTTGATACAACTGCTTACGCAATCGAGCCTTTACAGCCAAATCACGATCGACAATATTATCAAGCTGAGAAGGGTCTTCTTGACGATCATACAACTCCTCACAAGTCACCACCCCCTTGTCATACTTCACAACATAAGAGTATCGCAAATCACGCAAACCACGAGCACCACAATCAACATTACGCCCCGTCTGATCAACCTGAGAATAGAGCATATAAAGCTGAGACTCGGGCATATCCAATCGGCTACCACCAATCTGAGAACTCAAATCACGAGATTGAACACTCCCAGGGACAAGATCCGAATAGCCCATCAAACCCATCACAGTAGGATAGAAATCCTCCAAAGAGTAAAGCAATTCATCATCGAAACGTGGCTCCAACTCCTTAGAATAGATAAAGATAGGAATACGCATAGACTCCTCATAAATCACATTCTTACCAATATTGTCGTGCATACC
>JAWXTL010000192.1:0-3691 GCA_044433565.1 Rikenellaceae bacterium
GCTGTCGGGAGCCCCGTAACCCTGAAGGCTTACGAGCCACGCCGACAGCCGTCCGAGAACATTCCTTATCTTCGGAGAAAGAAACTTTTCAATTGCGATAGCGGATTTTTCGTTAGAAAAATCTACGGGGCGGACGGCTCCCCCTGTCGGGAGCCCCGTAACCCTGAAGGCTTACGAGCCACCCGACAGCCGTCCGAGAACATTCCATATCTTTTGGTATGAAAGTTGCGAAAAGGGGTTTAAAATCTTAAACCAAATAAAAATAATCATGAAAAAAATTATCCTTCTATCAGGCATTTTGATTTGCCTGTCGAGCTTTTTGGTCTCTTGTAATACCAATGACGACTCAACCGCCCAAGTGTATGTAAACCTTGTTATTGCCGATGCTCCTACATTTGATGAATTTGAGCAGGTCAACCTTTCGTTCTCGGGTGTTAAATTGGTCTCTTATTTGGGGCATTATAGCTCCGAAACTTTGCAGGGTACGGTGGCCTATAACTTCTTGGATCTTATGAATGGTCAGGATAGTATTTTGGTTCGCCTTCCGGTCACCTATGGCGATTCGATCTCTGAGATTCAACTTATCTCGGGCTCTATCAATGAACTGGTTACGGCTGATGGCGATGTTATTGCGATGGATGCTTCGGTCGCCCAGAACTATGGCGTTACCTTTGCGGTCAATAACTATTCGAGTAGCTATCCCGATCAGGACTATGATGTTATGATTGATATTAACCTCCAGAAATCTATCCAAATGGAAGATAGCACTTATTATTTCAGACCTGTGATTCGTAGCTATGTTCGTCAGGGTACTTCCTATATCGAGGGCTGGGCTCAACCTGATTCTCTTAGCTTTGTGGTCTATACTGTGACCGAGCAGAATGATACTATCACCACTATCTCTGACCCTTCTTTGGATAACTATTTCCGACTTTCGGGTCTTCCTTCTTCTAGCTATACTGTCTATTTTGAGCCTCAGTATTCTTCGGGTTCTTATAGCGAAAGTGTGACTGTCGATGATGCGAATGTTTCGATGGGCGAGGTTCTTACTGGTCTTACCTCTTCGGATTTATAACCCATCTAAAAAAGTGTTACTATTATGAGTTTCCTTGATTCTATCTCTTGGCGTTATGCCACCAAAGTCTATGATCCACGACGATATATCGCTCCTGCGGTTATCGACCAGCTCAAAGAGATCCTTCGTTTGTCACCATCTTCGATTAATAGCCAACCTTGGCATTTTAGTTTTGTTAGTGACCCCTCTTTGAAAGACCAATTTGCTCGTGCCTCTTATTTCAATGAGCAGAAGATTAGCCAATGTCAGTGCTTGGTGGTTTTTTCTCGGGTCGATAATGTCGAATATTTTGAGTCTGAACTTTTGACTCACCTCTCTCAGGGGGCTAAAGATTATTATGAATCTTTTGTCAAACCACTCCCTCACCCTCAGATTAGAACTTGGTTTGCCAATCAGTTGTATCTCTCTTTGGGGGTGTTGTTGAGTGGCTGTGCGGTGATGGGTATTGATTCCACCCCTATGGAGGGTATTGATGCTGACCGTTATGATTCGCTTTTGGGTCTTGAGAATTTTCGTTCGGTGGTGGCTGTGGCTTTGGGCTATCGAGACTCTCGGGATCATAATCAGTTGATTTATCTCCCTAAGGAGCGTTTCTCTGCTTCTGCCGTAGTGTCGACTCTTTAGTTCTGTTTTGTGCTCTGAGCGGTCTTTTTAGGGGGTCTCTCAGAGCACTTTATTTGATCTCTATCCTCTCTGTCGGCTTTGAGTGATCTTTTGAGCGATCTACACAGAAGATATATTGCTTTTTCGTTCCTCTCCAGTGAAAATAGTGCACGTTTGGTTGACGGGTGATATTTTCGGGTAGTGCGGTTGCTTTTTGAATATCTCCGGCCTCTATTCTTCTCATCGAAAGGCCATTTTCTATCCATGCTATGGCTATTTCGTCAAGGTAATTTCCTTGCATCTTTTCTTTGCAAAATTTGTGTAGTATTGCCCCTCTTTTTTCTAGCGAGATGGGTTTTTCTAATAACTCGGTTGGTATTAGATATTCTAGGAATTTCAGAAGGAAATCTTCGTTTTCGTTTATTATTTTACGTGTAACCCTTTGCCATCCCTTTGCGTTGTAGAATTTGTCTACTAGTTTCGATAATACTCTTGCCTTATCTAGTTCATCTATTGTGATTTGTGGGGTTTGGAGTACTTCGTATGGTGGGGTTATTGCATAACAGATCCCTAGCTCTTTGGCTTGGTCTCTCATCTTTGTTCCGGGGAGTAGTTTTAGTAGCTCTAGTTGTATTTCTGCGGCTTTTATCTTAGATAGTGTGCGTATATCTTTGAATATTTGCTCTAGTGTGTAGTGGGGTAGTCCGGCTATTAGGTCGGCGTGGGTTTCAAAATTGTCCATTTGGCATAGTTTTGTTAGCCCTTCTATTGCTTTTTGGTTTGTTCCTATTCTTTCACTTGCCTCTATTACTTTGTCGTCTAGGCTTTGCATTCCGGCCTCTAGGTGGAGCCTTCCTTTAGGCATTGCCTTTAGCCTATTGCATAACTCGTCGGTAAGCAGGGCGGGGTGTATCTCTAGGTGGAAATTCATTTGGGGATATTCACCGAATAGATCCAGCATCTCTTTTGCTCTTTTGGGTGAGTAGTTGAATGTGCGATCTAGGATTCTTATCTCTTGGATTCCTTTTTTTTCTATTTCGTTTAGCCTTTCTCTTATTTCGCTTATTGGTTTTGTTCTTATTGGCTTGTCGTTTCCGCTTACGCAGAATGCGCAGCTGTTGAAGCACCCTCTCGAACATTCAAGTTGTACGAATGGGGAGTCGAAGTCGAAGAATGGGCTTTTTTCGGGTGCAGGGAGCGATTTGAAGTCGGCTACACTGGCTTTTTGGTTGTCTTGGTATTTCCCGTCGGGGTCTATGTAGCAGAGTCCTTTTATTGTTTTTGGATCTTGGTGGTTTAGTATTTTTTGAAATTCTATCTCTCCTTCGCCTCTGAAAACTTGATCTATGCAGTTGTTTTGGCGCAGGAAATGTTCGTTGTCTCCGTTAAATTCGGGGCCTCCTAGTATTATTTTTACTTCAGGTAGGAGTGCTTTGATTCTTTGGCAGATTTTTATGACTATTTCGTGGTTGAATAACCATAGTGTTGCTGCTATTATTTGGGGATCTGCTTTGTGTAGTTCTTTTGTTACTAGGAATATGTCGCTGTTTATTGTTCCGCTTACTTTTTTCCACGTGTAGTCTGAGGGGGCACAGGCGGCTTCTATTGCAGGAAGTGCTAGTGACGAGTGGGAGTATGAGGCGTTTATATCTAGCCAGACTAGATTTTTCTTTTTTGTCATTTTCGTTTTGTTTTTTGCAGGTTACAAAGGTAGCGAAAGATCTTTGTTTTTCTTTGGTGTTATTTTAGCTTTTTGCTTCATATTTGTACCTTAATTACCTTGCGTCTCTTTTTTTTTGGGGCGTTAATACCTTTTTTGTTTTTTGGTATTTTAGTTTATCTTTGTGGGTTGTATGTTATTTACTTTTCAAATAAATTAACGATGAAAAAGATTTCATTTTATTTGGCTATTTTTATGGCTTTTGTGACTCTTTCATGCCAGAAGGAGACTTTGACTGTTGCGACTACGGGTGGCATTAGTGGATCTGTTTTGGATTCAAAATCTTCGTCGGC
>JAWXTL010000193.1:0-3681 GCA_044433565.1 Rikenellaceae bacterium
CGGCCAAAGAACAAGCATAAGATCCCAAACGCATAGTACCACCCTTCTCGGTAATACCTTTCTGCTCTTCCATAATATCAATCACAGGATCAGGAGTATGACCACTCTCGGCAGTATTTGCCTCCGAAAGACCCAAAACATTACGAGCAAATTCAATCACAGCACACTGCATACCCAAACAGATACCAAAGAAAGGAACATTCTTCTCACGAGCAAAACGAACAGCCTCGATCTTGCCCTCCAAACCACGGTGACCAAAACCTGGAGCAACCAAAATCGCACTCTGTTCGCCAAGCTTATCGACAACATTCTCTGGGGTAATCTTCTCGGAATTAATATAGTTCAAACGAACCTTAACATTGTTCTGAGCACCAGCATGAATAAAAGCCTCCGAAATAGATTTATAAGCATCAGGAAGCTCCGTATATTTACCCACCAAGCCAATATTCACCTCGCTCTGAGGATTTTTGACCTTCTCGACAAAAGCACGCCATTGTTCCAAATCAACAGGACGTTCGGCATCCAAGCCAAGTTTGCGAAGTGCAACAGTGTCTAGGTTCTGATTCAACATACGAAGAGGAACTTCATAAATAGTAGGAACATCAATAGACTCGATCACAGCATCAGCCTCGACATTACAGAACAAAGCAACCTTACGTTTCAAATCGTCTGGCAACTGCTTCTCGGTACGCAAAACCAAAATATCAGGCTGCAAACCATTCTCCAACAACATCTTAACAGAGTGTTGTGTAGGTTTAGTCTTCAACTCACCACTAGCACTCATATAAGGAATCAAGGTCAGGTGAACAACCAGCGTATTACCAAAACCAAGCTCATAGCGCAACTGACGAACAGTCTCAATATAAGGCAACGATTCAATATCACCAACAGTACCACCAATTTCGGTAATCACCACATCATACTCGCCTTTTTTACCTAGAATCTGTATGCAACGTTTGATCTCATCAGTAATATGAGGAATAATCTGAACCGTTTTACCCAAAAATTCACCCTTACGCTCCTTATTAATCACATTCTGATAGATGCGACCCGTAGTCACATTATTAGCCTGAGAGGTAGCATGGTTAGTAAAACGTTCGTAGTGCCCAAGGTCAAGGTCAGTCTCGGCACCATCCTCGGTGACATAGCACTCGCCATGCTCATAGGGGTTCAACGTTCCTGGATCGACATTGATATAAGGATCCAATTTCTGAATTGTTACACTATAGCCACGTGCCTGAAGCAAACGAGCCAAAGAGGCAGAGATAATTCCCTTGCCCAAAGAGGATGCGACACCACCTGTCACAAAAATATATTTAGTCTTCATCATATAAAAAATTCATTATTACTGATTGTCGATCACACGGATTTTCTCGATAATCTCCGTGATCTCATTCTTGGCTTTCTGGATTTTCTGACGCACATCATTGATTAGTGACTCAGCATTTTTAGAATTTCCAAAGAACCCAATGTTATTCTCGAGGGTTGCGATTTCGCTTTCCAAACCATTTAGTTTGCCCACCAATTTATCACGCTCTGACGACACCCCACGAGAAGAACCCGACTCACGAAGCTGCGAAATACGCCCTCTGAAATTATCCATACGACGACTGCCCTCGTTTGAACGAATCTTATCATAGAGTTGGTCGGTTAGGGCTTTATACTCTTTCTGGAGTGATGATTTGAATTTGATATGCACAAATCCGATCGAAGCCCAACGACGTTGAATATCTTTCAGAGTATCAAACGCACAATTATCCATATCCATTGCCTTTAGCTCCTCGATAATTGTTCTTTTTGCTTCGAGATTTTTGGTAAATTGCGAGTCAGACTCCTCGAAATGTTTTGCTTTTGCATCGAAGAACTTGTCACAAGCCGAGCGGAAACGCTTCCACACTGTATCTGAATGTTTATGAGGCACTGCACCTATTGTTTTCCACTGTTTTTGTAATGCCAATATTTCGTCGGTTGCAACTTTCCAATCTGCCACATTTTCCGAATGCGCCTCGGCTTGGATACAAAGGTCTAGTTTCAGTTGATAATTATCAGCCTGTTCCCGTTTTGCTTTATCTTGATAGCTTCGTTTGGCATTAAAGAACTCATTACAAGCCGCACGGAATCTCTCATATATCTTGTTATTATCTTTTTTAGGTGCAAAGCCAATGGTTTTCCACACTTTTTGGATCTCGATAATCTGCTCAGAGGCTTTCTCCCAACTAGCACGATTTTTATGATTCTCGAGAGTTAGAGCCTCGATCTTAACACACAGCTCTTCTTTGAGTTTCAGGTTAGTGAGTTGCTCCTCTTTCACCTGATCGAAGAACTCTTGGTGACGTTTATTAACAAAGGTACTTGCTTGTTTGAAACGATCCCACAACTGCTCCTTGAACTCACTCGACACAGGGCCTGTTTCACGCCATTGGGTGTGGAGTTTTTGCAATTTATGGAACGCATTGACAGCCGAAGGCAACACAAGCAGCGACTCAGCCTCTTCACAAAGAGCGGTTTTTGCTTCGAGATTTTTCTTTAGATCCAAATCACGCAACTCTTTATTGATCTTGATATAGTTATAGAAATTCTCGGTGTGGTGGTTATAGGTATCCCACAAATCACGCACATTGCTCTGAGGCACTACACCAATCTCTTTCCACGCTTTTTGAAGCTCACGGAAGGTATGGAAAGTGTTGTGCATGGTCTCACACGAGTTGGTCAACTCTTTGAGTTGCTCTATTATTTTCAGTTTAGCTTGATAGTTAGCCTGTTTTTCCTGCTCATTTACCACCATAAAATGGTCTCTTTTGGTGCGATATTGCCCCAAAAACTCTTTGATTTTCGACTCTTGAGCATCACCAACCACCACATATTCACTATCGGGATTTTGCGCCAAGAACTCTGCTTTGAGAGCCTCTTGTTTGGCGTTATAATTTTTGTAGAAAGTGCTTTTGATTTGCTCTACTGCACTTTTGATCTGCTCGATCGGTTTCTCTTGAAGGAGATTCCCCAGCGACACGATCAGCTCCTCTTGCGAGAGTTCGCTATAATCGACCACCTCCGATGGCTTCTCGGCAGACTGCTCCTCAGGGGCTTCAACCTCTTGATTTTCAACTTCTTGTTGTGCTGAGATCTGAGCCGACTCTACTGGCTCAACCTCGGTCTCCATCTCTTGAGAGGGAGTAGATTCTGTGTTAGATTCGACGGTCTCTACAACTTGTGTAGCCTCGAATTGCTCTGCATCGAGAGCGAGTTTACCTTTTGTTTCCATTGGGCATTAAGATGATATATTTTTAACTATCCCACAAAGGTAATTCTTTTTCACGAAATAGTAAAAAAGATTTAGCCAAGATCAAAAAAATATAGCCTCCCGACTAAATTTTTGATACTGTGTATTTTGTTTTTTTTGGTTTTTATTTTGCACTACGCTTTTTAATTGGTACATTTGTGAGTGGAATTGTGGCGAGTGTCGAATTTTATCTTTATTTATCTTCAGAAAGAAATGGGTTGGATCTTACTTCTTATAGCTATGGGTATTCTACTTTTTGTGGTAGAGCTTATTTTGATGCCTGGTGTGGGCATTGCTGGGATTGGTGCACTGGCTTCACTAGTGGGAGCGGTCACTTTATCGTTTGTCTGGATGGGGGCATTGGCAGGATTTTTGGTCTTGGGTGGTGTCTTTGTTTTGAT
>JAWXTL010000194.1:0-3674 GCA_044433565.1 Rikenellaceae bacterium
CGCAAACAAAATACTCGCCATCGGTAGAGCGAAAATCAACCCCCAAAGGCAAAAAAGAAGAACTCTCGGGAGCCAAATCCAAAGCCAAAATACCAGCCGAAGGATAGAAAGAAAAGAGTTGTCGAGTCAAAAAACCACTACCACTACCAATCTCCAAAATCGAAGAGAAATCACCCACCCCAGGCAAAGCCGAAAGAGAGCCCATCAAACGTTCAGTAATCCCAAGCTGAACACAAGCAACCCGATTATATTGAGCCAAACGTCGCCCAAATCTCTCACCAATTAATCTCTTGTTATACATAAAATAAACTCTTTATCATAAAATGGATAGTGAGGAACATCAGCCAATTCCAAAACAGGAACACCACGCTCACCCCAATAACGACGCATAGAAGCAACCGAAAAAATCTTATCCTGCAAAGGAATCACAGCCCGAGTCCAAGCCAAAGCCGAAGAAGAAGGAGCAGATCCTAAACGCCCAAGAACAACAAGCTCCTCGCGAATCTCCCCAAGGTCACGAGTGCTATGACAGCGAAGATAATCCCTGAGATAGCGACCACACATACGAGCCACAAAACGAACAACCCCCTCATCGAGAACCCCACGCAAAGTAAGCTGAAAAACCCGAGGATCAATACCATAAAAGCGATCAATAGGACATGGTGTCCCCGCCACAGCCACAGCCCGATCAAAAAAATCAGAGGGAAACAACCGCTCACTAGCCCAAACCCCAAAAGACCAAGCCACCAAAACACGATAAGAATATCCCGAAAAATCCAACGCCGATGAATCCAACGTCCGATAATCGCAAAGTGAAACCACATCAAAGCCCAAAGGCCAAAGCTGATTAGAGATCACCTCAACCGAAGATCCCCAACCCTGAGCAACCACCAACAAAGAGCGATTTGCTGCATCTCTTTTTATCCAATCAATTTGCATAATCTATCAATATCTTCTTTAGAATGAGAAGCGCACAACGAAATACGAATACGCTCACTCCCCTGTTTAACCGTAGGATGACGAATAGCAGTAGCCCAAAAACCCTCATCAAGCAAATGGTCACGCATATCAAGAGCCCATTGATTAGATCCAGCCATAACAGGCAAAATCTGACTCCGACCACCCACCATCTCAATCAAACGCCGCAAATGGGCACGCTCGGAGGTGAAATCCGAAAGGCGTTCAAAAATAAACTTCGACCACAAAAGATTAATCGAAGGCAAAGCCGTAGAAAAAATAGTACTACGCATACGATTGATCAAAACCGCACGACGAGCCTCCGAACAAACAACAAAGCCCCCAACCGAAGCACAAGCCTTGCCCAAAGTGCCAATACGATAATCCACTGGAGCATCAACACCAAAGAGCCCTTCGCCCTTTAAGCCCATAACCCCCAGAGCATGAGCCTCATCGACCACCAGCTCAAAGCCATACTGCGCTTTCAAAGCCAAAATCTTATCCACCGGAGCCAAATCACCATCCATACTATAAACACTCTCAATCAAAACAACAACCCGTCGCCCAATATTCCGAGAAAGAATACGCTCCAAATGATCCATATCATTATGAGAGAATCGCTCAAAACGAGAGCCCGAAAGCAAAAGCCCATCATTCAAACTAGCATGTACCAACTTGTCGGCCAAAAACAAACAATCCCGATCAGCCAAAGCACGAACAATAGAGCTATTCAAAGAAAAACCACTAGCCGAAACCAAAGCAGACTCCGCACCATAAAAAGATGAAATCACCCCCTCCAAAGCCGAATAATCAGAGCTATTACCACACATCAAACGAGAAGAAGGATTACTCATCAAAAAACGATCACCCGAGAGACCACGCCAAAAGGATTCCTGCAAATCCAATCGAGAGGTCAAACCCAAATAATCATTAGAGGAGAGGTTGACAAACCGCCTCTGGTTCCGATCAAAAATAAATCCACCCTCGCAACGATACTCACCAAGCAAGCGAAGATTACCCGTCTGGGCAAGTTCCAACAAAATAGCCTCTTCTCTCACAATCTACTCCTCCTCCCCCTCGACCGAGGGTTGATAGTTAAGAATCTCCAAAGCCAACTGCTCATCTGTATCACGCACAACCAACTCAACCACCTGAGGTAGATAAGGTAGAATATTCGAGAGTGTAGCACCATCTACACTACAATCGACACCATGAGCACGAAGGAGTGAAGCATCAATATAGGCTTCATTAGCCGAGGCGTATCTCCTGATAGTTTTTAGTTTCATCTATGTAGACTTTAGGGGTTATAGTCATAATGTCTAGTTGGATAGAGTATTTTACGTCCTCTTGGAGACGTTCATTTATAGCATTATAATGGAGTCCGTTTTTGAGAGACTCTCTTAGATTCTGGCTATATCTGGTATATAGATCTGCCATGACCCATGCAAAATCACTCAGTTCGTATCCCTGCTTGGCAAGAAGTTTTGCCATGTATCCTGCACATAGACCATCTTCCATGGTGAATGTGTTTAACCTTCCAGCACAAATTATTGATATGTCGTTTTGAGATTCAATTAATTTCTCGACTATGGCTTTTGCATTAAGTAGCGATGCGATGTATATCTCTCTTGAGGCTGATGCGGCATTGATTGTTCGTGTTCCATTGGTTGTCGACATCAGAATTGTTGCTGCTTCAACTCTCTCTCGGGTATATGCTAGTGGAGAGTTGTCAAGATCAAAACCTTCGATAAGTAGTGTTTTTCTCTCTCCTCCCATAAGGATTTTAGCTTCGGGATTCTCTTCTAACAATTTTTCACGTAGTTCAAACACTTGATCTATATCTGTTAGAGGGATAATTCTTTGTGCGCCATTATTAAATGCTGCACACATAACCGATGTAGCACGGAAAATGTCAATTATTGCTGTTGAATGATCTTTGATCTTTTCTGCGGAAACTGTTGCCGCACTCTCTATTACGTCTACTTTAAGAGCCATATTTATGTCTGTTTTGTTTGTTGTTCCTTTTGTTTTTTACATGTAAGAATTAACCATTACCGCCTTGATCGTATGAAGGCGATTTTCGGCCTGATCGAATACCACACTAGCTGGGCTCTCAAACACCTCATCGGTAACCTCCATCTCAGAAATACCATACTTCTCAAAAATCTCACGCCCAACCTGAGTCTCTAGGTCATGGAAAGCAGGTAGGCAGTGAAGGAATTTACAATCGCTATTACCGGTCATCTTCATAGCAGCACTATTCACCTGATACTTCATCAAAAGTCCAAGGCGTTCATCCCAAACCTCCTTTGGCTCACCCATCGAAACCCAAACATCAGTATAGATAAAGTCAGCACCTTCGAGAGCCGAAGCCAAATCCTCGGTAATAAGAATATCAGCATTCTCGCTCTGACGCAAACTCTCAACATAAGCCATATCTGGGAAATACTTAGCCGGAGAAGCCGCAGCATAGCGCATACCCATCTTAGCACAACCAACCATCAAAGACATAGCCACATTATTATCGGCCGTACCCATAAAGACCACCTTCACCTGATCGAGTGGCTTAGAAGTGTGCTCGGTAATAGTCAACAAATCAGCAAAAAACTGAGTAGGATGAGACTGATTAGTCAAACCATTCCAAACAGGAACACCCGAATATTCGGCCAAACACTCAACAATACTCTGATCAAAGCAACGATACTCAATACCATCAT
>JAWXTL010000195.1:0-3661 GCA_044433565.1 Rikenellaceae bacterium
TTGTGCCGCTCAGTTTCTTGATACCAAGGCTCGTTTGGGGCGTGTGGAATTGACTCGTTCGGGGTCGGAGTCCTATCGACAGCGCAACGAGGCGGTCTATATGGCCGATGGTGGTAAGAGTAAGTTGATCGAAACTTGTATTGGTACGGGCGAAGGTTATTTTCGGGCTATGGAATCTTTGGGTTATACTGTTTGGCAGGACAAAGAGCTTCTGTTGATGGGGTGTGGCAAAGTGGGGCAGGGTATTTTGCGTTCGGGCGTAGATCGTGGAGCGCAGGTGACAGTGGTGACCGATGCTTCGTTGGTAGGTGATAATATCCGAGAGAAGTGTGCTCGTGTGATAGATTATCGTGATCGTGAGGCAGTCGAGAAGGCGGCTCTCGAATCCTATGCTTTGGTCTCGGCAACAGGTCAGATTGGGGCGGTAGGTCGTACTATCGAGCCTCGAACGTTGATCGAATCGGATCTTTTGTTGGCAAATATGGGTGCCGAAGATGAATTTGGTGAGTCGTTTCCAGATAGCAGAGTTTTGGCCGAGAAGGGTAGCCTGAACTTTATTCTCAAAGATCCTACCTCTCTCAAATATATTGATGCCACACTCGCCTTGCATAACTATGGGGCGGTATATGTAATCGAGAATCCCCAGATGGAGGGTATCGTAACCCCCGATCAACACCAAGAAGATCAACTTCTTAGGGAGACCCTGCACTATGGGATTATTTCTGAAGATCTCGTGATGTTGAGCGAAGCTCCATATAATATTGATATTGAGAAATTAAAGTAATCAGGGCGAAAAATCTTTGCCCAATTGTTGCAAATTCCCGATAAAAAACCATACCTTTGTTGTGCATTGGTTTCCAAGGGTTGTCTTGTGCTGCCGCAGTGGCAAGATGATCGGAATGAAAAGGGAATGTCGTGAAATTCGACAACAGTTCCCGCTGCTGTATTTTCCATCTTTCGCTATGTTTTTTTTCTTGCGAGATTGAGTGCTGTATTCTTTGCCACTGAATGGTTATCTTTCGGGAAGGCTCATCACTCTTTGAGGAATAAGTCAGAAGACCTGCCCGTGCTGTTTTACTTCTTTGACCAACCGCTACGGAGAATGGTGGCAAAAGAAGATGATAAGTGATCCAAAAACTCCTTGTCCGAAATGTGATGTGATATAACACAGTGATTTGTGTTGTGTTGTCGTTCTATTTTGATAGCCGAAAAACAAAAACAAAAATAAAAAAGATAAAATGAACAGTCCAGAACTAAGTATCACCAAAAGAGATGGCAAAGAAGTTCTCTTTTCGATAGATAAGATCAAGAATGCTATACGCAAAGCCTTCCTAGCGGTGGGTAGTTTTGCCACCGACGAAGATATAATAGCAATCCTAAGCCGTGTGAATATCTCATCGGGGATGAATGTCGAGGAGATCCAGAATCAGGTTGAGCGGTCGCTTATGGCCGAGAAATATTTTGAGGTTGCCAAATCCTATATGCTCTATCGTCAGAGCCGTAGCGAAGATCGTGAGACTCGTGATAAGTTGCAGTTTTTGATCAACTATTGCAATGCCGAAAATGCTGCTACGGGTAGTAAATTCGATGCCAATGCCAATGTCGATAAGAAGAATGTGGCTACGTTGATTGGTGAGCTTCCAAAGTCGAATTTTATTCGCTTGAATCGTCGTATGTTGACCGATCGGCTGAAGGATATGTATGGCAAAGAGCTTTCGGATAAGTATGTTAATCTGCTTAATAATCACTTTATCTATAAGAATGATGAGACTAGTCTGGCGAACTATTGTGCTAGTATCACTATGTATCCTTGGCTGTTGGATGGTACCTTTTCGATTGGGGGGAACTCAAAAGCTCCTACTAACTTGAAATCTTTCTGTGGGGGATTTATTAATATGGTTTTTATTGTTTCGAGTATGTTGAGTGGTGCTTGTGCTACCCCTGAGTTCTTGATGTATATGAACTATTTTATTGCTCTGGAGTATGGCGAGGACTATTTCGAGAATGCTGATACTGTGGTTGATTTGTCGAAAAAGCAGCGCACTATCGACAAGATTATTACTGATTGCTTCGAGCAGATTGTCTATTCGATCAACCAGCCTACGGGGGCTCGTAATTTTCAGGCGGTATTTTGGAATATTGCCTATTATGATCGTTATTATTTCGAGAGTTTGTTTTCGGAGTTTGTCTTCCCTGATGGTACGAAGCCTCATTGGGAATCTCTCTCTTGGTTGCAACAGCGTTTTATGCAGTGGTTTAATGCCGAGCGTACCCGTGCTGTTTTGACATTTCCGGTCGAGACTATGGCTCTGCTTACCGAGGATGGCGATGCTAAGGATCAGCATTATGGTGATTTTACTGCCCAGATGTATTCTCAGGGGCACTCTTTCTTTACTTATTTGAGTGATAATGCTGACTCTTTGAGTAGTTGTTGCCGTTTGCGTAATGAGATTCAGGATAATGGCTTTAGCTATACTTTGGGTGCAGGTGGGGTTTCAACTGGATCAAAGAGTGTTTTGACCATAAATCTTAACCGTTGTATTCAACATGCTGTTCGCCTTGGTATTCCCTATTTGGAATCGCTTGAGGGGGTGGTCGATTTGGTTCATAAGGTACAGTTGGGCTATAATGAGAATCTTAAGGAGCTTCAGAGCAAGGGTATGCTTCCGCTTTTCGATGCTGGGTATATCAATATGGGTCGTCAGTACCTGACTATTGGGGTCAATGGTCTGGTCGAGGCGGCAGAGTTTATGGGTATTGAGATTTCGGATAATGATCGTTATGCTCGGTTTGTTCAAGATATTCTTGGTTTGATCGAACGTTATAATAAGAAATATCGCACCAAAGAGGTTTTGTTCAACTGCGAGATGATCCCTGCCGAGAATGTGGGGGTGAAACATGCTAAGTGGGATCGTGAAGCGGGATTTGTTGTTCCTCGTGATTGTTATAATAGCTATTTCTATATTGTTGAGAATGATGATCTTACTATTGTCGATAAGTTTCGTTTGCATGGAAAACGTTATATTGAACATCTTACGGGTGGATCGGCTTTGCATATGAACCTCGAAGAGCATCTTTCTCAGCCTCAGTATCGTCATTTGTTGCGTTTGGCGGCTGTTGAGGGTTGCAACTATTTGACTTTTAATATCCCTAATACCGTTTGTAACTCTTGTGGTGTGATTGATAAACGCTATTTGAAACAGTGTCCTCAGTGCCAGAGCGAGAATGTGGACTATCTTACTCGTATTATTGGTTATATGAAGCGTGTTAGTAATTTCTCGGCTGCTCGTCAGAAGGAGGCTGGTATGCGTTACTATGATAACAAGAGTGGTGAATGTTAAAGTACACTACCTTTGATATTGTGTTTCAGGAGCTTCCCGATGAGGTTACTTTGGCTATTAATATTTCGGGATGCCCTAATCGTTGCGCTGGGTGTCATACTCCTGAGTTGATGGAGGATCGGGGCGAGGCTTTGACCGAGGGGGTTTTGGGTGATTTGCTCGAACACTATGGTCGATCTATTACGGCTGTTTGTTTTATGGGGGGTGATAATTCTCCTTCTGAGGTTTTCTCTTTGGCTGGGTTTGTTCGTCGGGTTAGCTCTTTGAGGGTGGGGTGGTATTCGGGTCGTGGGACTTTGCCCTGTGATCTCTCTTTGTTT
>JAWXTL010000196.1:0-3649 GCA_044433565.1 Rikenellaceae bacterium
GGTACTCGCAACTGGACTGATGTTCGTCAGTTTAACCTTATGTTCTCGACCCAGATGGGGGCGGCTAGTGATGCCTCTTCGATTGTTTATCTTCGTCCTGAGACGGCTCAGGGTATCTTCGTGAACTTCTTGAATGTTCAGAAGAGTGGTCGTATGAAGATTCCTTTTGGTATTGCTCAGATTGGTAAGGCTTTCCGTAATGAGATTGTTGCTCGTCAGTTTATCTTCCGTATGCGTGAATTTGAGCAGATGGAGATGCAGTTCTTTGTGGCTCCGGGTACCGAGATGGAGTGGTTCAAGAAGTGGAAAGAGACTCGTATGCGTTGGCATCAGGCTTTGGGCTTTGGCTCGGAGCATTATCGTTTCCATGACCATTTGAAATTGGCTCACTATGCTAATGCGGCAACGGATGTTGAGTTTGAGTTCCCGTTTGGTTTCAAAGAGGTTGAGGGTATCCACTCTCGTACGGATTATGACCTTTCTCGCCATGCAGAATTTTCGGGTAAGAAGATTACCTATTTTGATACTGAGCGCAAGGAGAGCTATGTCCCTTATGTTATTGAGACTTCGATTGGGGTTGACCGTATGATCCTTCAGGTTCTTTCGGCTTCTTATAAAGAGGAGACTCTCGAAGGTGGCGAAGAGCGCACGGTGCTTCGTATTCCTGCGGCTTTGGCTCCTGTCAAGGTTGCTATTTTGCCTTTGATAAAAAAAGAGCCTTTGGTGGAGTTGGCCGAAAAACTTACTCAGAGCTTGAAGTTCGAGCATAATGTTCAGATGGATGTTAAGGACTCGATTGGTAAACGTTATCGTCGTCAGGATGCTATTGGTACTCCGTTGTGTGTGACCGTAGACTTTGAATCTTTGGAGGATGGTTGCGTTACTATTCGTCATCGTGATACTATGGCTCAACAGCGTGTTAAGATCGAAGATTTGGCTTCTATTGTATCTGGTGAGGTTAGTATGCGCCCACTATTTGAGCAAATCGTAAAATAAGTTAAGAAATAGAAAATAGAATGAAAGCGGAATATATTCCTTATGTTGAGAAACTAATCGAGTTGGCTATCTCCGAAGATATTGGCGATGGCGACCACTCTTCTTTGTGTTCGATCCCATCTGACAAGCGTGGTCGTATGCAGCTTTTGGTCAAACAAGATGGAATCTTGGCTGGTGTTGAGATTGCTCGGATGGTCTTCTCTCGCCTTGATCCCGAGGTTAGCTTTGAGCAGATTCTCGAAGATGGTGCTCAGATCAAGGTTGGTGATGTGGCTTTTTATGTCGAGGGTCGACTTCTTAGCCTTTTGCAGTCGGAGCGTATTATTTTGAATATTATGCAGCGTATGAGTGGTGTTGCTACCCAGACGGCAATCTATGTTAAGGCTGTTGAGGGTCTTCACACTCGTATTTTGGATACTCGCAAGACCACACCAGGTATGCGTGTTATGGACAAGATGGCCGTTAAGATTGGCGGTGGTGATAACCATCGTATTGGTCTTTTTGATATGATTATGCTCAAGGATAACCATATTGACTTTGCAGGTGGGGTTGCCAAGGCTCTTACTGCGGCAAAAGAGTATTTGAAGGCTAAGGGTAAGTCTTTGCCTATTGAGGTTGAGACTCGTTCGTTGGCTGATATTGAGGAGGTCTTTTCGGTGGGTGGTTGTGAGCGTATTATGCTCGATAACTTTACTCCGGAGCTTACTCGTGAGGCGGTGGCTTTGATCGCGGGTCGTTCTGAGATCGAAAGTTCGGGGGGTATTACACTCGAAACCTTGCGCTCGTATGCCGAATGTGGCGTAGACTTTATTTCGGTTGGGGCATTGACCCACCAGATCAAATCTTTGGATTTGAGTCTAAAGGCTATATAAAATATATGTTCCACGAGATTGCCCCCGTGGCAATCTCTACGGGGCGTACCGCTCCCCCCACGGGGAGCCCCGTGCTACTAAAGCAGCACGTGCCACACCCGTAGCGGTACGAGAAACGACCATTTTGTCGAAAGTATCATCGACGAAACGACCATTTCTCACACAAACAAAGAAACCATAATAATTCACAAAACAATAAATGGCAGAGGTAAACCAAGAAAAAATCATCTTCTCGATGGTTGGGGTCTCAAAGATCCTTCCACACAACAACAAAAAGATCCTTAACAATATCTACCTTTCTTTCTTCTATGGCGCAAAGATTGGTATTATTGGTCTTAATGGCTCGGGTAAATCGACTCTTATGAAGATTATTGCCGGACTTGATAAATCGTATAATGGTGAGGTTGTCTTCTCGCCAGGTTATCGTGTTGGCTATCTCGAACAAGAGCCTCACTTGGAGGATGGACTTACGGTTCGGGAGGTTGTCGAACAGGGGTGTGCCGATGTTGTGGCTTTGCTCAAAGAGTATGAAGAGGTCAATTTGAAGTTTATGGAGCCTATGAGCGACGATGAGATGACCGCTTTGATCGACCGTCAGGGCGAACTTACCGAGGCTATTGACCATGCTGGAGGCTGGGAGATCGACCAAAAGTTGTCTCGTGCTATGGATGCACTCCGTTGCCCAGCGGGTGATACTTTGGTCGATAAACTTTCGGGGGGTGAGCGTCGTAGGGTTGCTCTTTGTCGCCTTTTGCTTCAAGAGCCTGAGGTTTTGCTGCTCGATGAGCCTACCAACCACCTTGATGCCGAATCTATTGACTGGCTAGAGATGCACTTGGCACAATATAAAGGGACGGTTATTGCCGTGACCCACGACCGCTACTTCTTGGATAATGTGGCAGGTTGGATTTTGGAGCTTGACCGTGGCGAGGGTATTCCTTGGAAGGGGAACTATTCTAGCTGGTTGGAGCAGAAGTCCGACCGTATGGCTATGGAAGAGAAGACCGAATCGAAACGTCGTAAGACCTTGGAGCGAGAGTTGGAGTGGGTTCGTATGTCGCCTAAGGGTCGTCGTGCTAAGGGTAAGGCTCGTTTGAATGCCTATGACCAGATGCTCAACGAAGATAGCCGTGGCAAGGAGGAGAAATTGGAGATCTTTATCCCTAATGGACCTCGTTTGGGTAATGTGGTGATCGAGGCTCATGGGGTGACTAAGTCCTATGGCGATCGTACTTTGTATGAGGGGCTTGATTTTGTTCTTCCACCGGCTGGTATTGTTGGGGTTATTGGCCCTAATGGTACTGGTAAGACCACACTTTTCCGTATGATTATGGGGCTCGAGGAGGTTACTTCGGGTTCTTTCAAGGTGGGCGAGACTGTTAAGTTGGCTTATGTCGATCAGCAACATAAATCTATTGATCCCCTAAAGAGCGTCTATGAGGTTATTTCCGAAAATTCGGAGCTTATTACTCTTGGTGGTCGTCAGGTTAATGCTCGTGCTTATGTCTCTCGTTTTAACTTTGGGGGGGCAGATCAGGAGAAGAAATGTGGTATCCTTTCGGGTGGTGAACGTAATCGTTTGCATTTGGCTATGGCTCTCAAAGAGGAGGGTAATGTACTTTTGCTCGATGAGCCGACCAATGATATTGATGTTAATACGCTTCGTGCTCTCGAAGAGGGTTTGGAGGGCTTTGCAGGATGTGCGGTGGTTATTTCGCATGACCGTTGGTTCTTGGATCGTATTGCTACTCATATTCTTTCGTTCGAGGGCGATGGTCGTG
>JAWXTL010000197.1:0-3644 GCA_044433565.1 Rikenellaceae bacterium
ATCATTACTAAAAGTAACACTACCCAACGCAACAGTACCATCGCTCGAAAGCGTATTAGGATCCAAAAAGATCTCATCTGTACCCTCTTTACCTTTTTTATAATATAGAACCGATTGATTCTGAAGACCATCATTCTTGAAGGTAAAATAATATTCGCCCACCTTGAATGGAGTACCAACTTTAGGGTAGTTGAAAAGCGTAGTCAAACGCTCTTTGATCTGCTCACGAAAAGGAATCTGAGCCAAATAATTTTGTGTAACCACATTTTCAGCTTTCACCCAATCGGCAGTCTCCTGAGAGCGGTCATCTTCCATCCAACGATAAGGATCGGCAACCTTGGTTCCGAAGTAGTCATCCACCACACTCTCATCCATACGAGCCACTGGATATGGATCGGTTTTGATTGTAGTGCTTTGGTCACCACAACCCCCAAGCAATAGAGTTGCCATAACAGGTAATAATTGTTTTTTCATAATTTATATTTTGTTAACGTTTTAATATGTCATCAATAACGGGCTGGAGTATTGCTCGAATCTGCGGCATCTCGATCAAAAATCCATCATGACCATAGTCCGATTGGATGATGTGATAACTAGAGTTTTTGATCGCCCGAGCCATCTCGTGGACATCCTTGGCCGGAAAAAGTATATCTGAGTTGATTGCAATCACGACAGTGCGAGCAGTAATCACCGAGAGAGCCTGATCGACCCCTCCACGATCACGCCCAACATCATGCGTATCGAGGGTATAGAGCATCGAAAGATAGGAGCGATAATCGAATCTTTTAGATAGTTTCAGACCCTGATAACGCTGATAAGAGCCAACACTAGTGGGCGTTTGGGTCATATTATAGGTTGTTTCGTTGCGATAGAGCAACATCGAAATAGCACGAGCCGTAGCCACACCTTGCGCCTTATCGGCAGCCGATTCGATCGCCATACGCTGAGTTTCGGAACTAGCCACCACCCACGAGGTCATCTTAGGAAGTGTCGCCAGAAGCGCAATTCGCTCAATACGCTCGGGTTCCATAATCCCCCACTCCATTGCCTGAGCACCACCCGTACTACCACCTATAAGCATCTGGATTTGCCCAACGCCCAAATAATCGGCCAATGCCGAAAAAGCACGAATATTATCTCGCATAGTGAAATCGCCCGAAGACGATCCATAGCACGACCCAAGCTTATTGGCACACACAATATAGTATCTCTGGGGGTCAAGCAACCCACCCTGGACAACACTATCCTTCCACCAATCGGCACAATCACTATTAGCAGTTAGAGCATGACAGACCCAAATCACATTATCACGCTGCGGGGAGAGTGTTCCATAATGGTGATAAGCCACCCGAAGTTCATCATACGCAACACCTGCTTCATTGGTAAAAGGAGTTGAGAGTGTGAACATCTGAGGGTTGCTACCCATAAATTCTTGATACATAATCGTATAATTATTTTAGGTTGAATTAACCACAAAGTTAATAATTATCCATTAAAAACTCGAAACCTAGCACCTCTTTTTTTCACATTTCTCAATCGTAAACAACCACCAAAGCATAGATTTAAAATATTTCAGCCAAAGCACTATCGCCTATTTGCTCCGCAATAATTAATATTGTACTTTTGTGCAACACACTAACTCAAAAAACATTATTATTCTTATGAAAATTATTTACCACACCCTTATTGCTGCTCTTTTTGCCCTCTGCTCGTGCAGCAACACCCCTAGCGGAGCTGTTTTGATCGAGGCAGAGAGCTTTGCCGAAAAAGGAGGATGGGTGATCGACCAACAGTTTATGGATCTTATGGGATCGCCATACCTTATGGCGCACGGATATGGCATACCGGTCGAGAACGCCTCGACAGTGGTCAATATCCCTCATAGCGGACACTACACAGTCTATGTTCGCACCTATAACTGGACATCGCCATGGAGCGAAAAAGAGGGAGCAGGACGTTTTGCACTAAAAATAGCAGATCAACCATTATCAACCACCCTAGGGGCAACAGGCGATTGCTGGGAGTGGCAAAAAGCAGGTGCAGTGGATCTCAAAGCAGGAGAGACCCAAATTGCACTAGAAGACCTAACAGGTTTTAACGGCCGATGCGATGCAATATACCTATCGCTCGATGGCAAAGCCCCAACCAACGACCCAAAAGAGCTAGAGGCTCTACGCCTGAAAATGCTAAACGTCAAACCTCAATCGGCAGGTGAATTTGATCTTGTGGTCATCGGAGGAGGTGTAGCAGGTATGAGTGCAGCAGCAGCGGCAGCTCGCCAAGGGATGAAAGTAGCACTTATCAACGACCGTCCAATACTAGGAGGTTGCAACAGCTCCGAAGTCAGAGTACACCTTGGAGGAAGGGTAAATATGGCACCCTACACAAATCTAGGAAATCTCCTACGGGAATTTGGTCACACCAGAATAGGCAATGCAAAACCAGAGGATTATTACGAAGATCAAAAAAAGCAAGATTTTATAGACGGTGAGCAAAACATAACACTCTTCCCATCGACTCGTGCCTTCGAGGTCGAGATGAAAGGATCGCAGATCACCTCGATCAAGACCAAACATATCGAAACAGGAGAAGAGCTAATCTTCAAAGCCCCACTATTCTCGGACTGCACAGGAGATGGCACAATAGGCTACCTAGCAGGAGCAGATTTTCACATGGGACGAGAGGGACGTTCGGAGTTCAACGAGGCACTAGCCCCAATAGAACCCGACAAAATGACAATGGGAGCATCGGTTCAATGGTATTCGGTCGATCACGACACCCCGCAATCATTCCCCGAATTTGACTACTCCCTAGGATTCAACGAACAGAGCTACGAACGTGTCACAATGGGAGAATGGACATGGGAAACAGGTATGAACTACGACCAAATCACCGATTTCGAGCGCATCAGAGATTATGGAATGGCCGTGATCTTCTCGAATTGGTCGTATATCAAAAACCACTCAACAGTCCAAGAGCAGTACACCAACAAGGCATTGGATTGGGTGGCATACGTAGCCGGAAAACGTGAGAGTCGTCGTCTATTGGGCGATTTGATCCTAACAGGAAACGATGTAATAGATGGTGTGGAATACGAAGATGGTTCGGCAACCACAACATGGTCGATCGACCTACACTATCCCGACCCAAATAACACAAAGAATTTCCCAGGAGCCGAATTTAAATCAATAGCCCAACATAATGTCGTAGCACCCTACCCCGTGCCATACCGTTGTCTCTACTCTCGAAACATAGATAATCTATTTATGGCAGGTCGAAATATCAGTGTAACACACGTAGCACTAGGAACAGTAAGGGTAATGCGCACAACCTCAATGCTAGGAGAGGTAGTAGGTCTAGCGGCATCGCTATGTCACAAACACAAATCACAACCAAGGAGCGTCTACACCCAGTACCTAGAAGAGCTAAAACTTCTGATGGAAAAAGGAGCAGGTAAAGAAGATGCTCCCGATACACAAAATTTCAACCTAGGGTCATAAAAACAAGGCGCAATAGCGTAATGGATGAAAGTATTGTATAGTTCAGGGCAGAGGACTTTCCAATTGCGATAGCGAGACTTTTCGCCAGAAAAGTCAGCAGGGCGGACGCTCCCCCCACGGGAGCCCTGCACTATTTCATAGCAC
>JAWXTL010000198.1:0-3607 GCA_044433565.1 Rikenellaceae bacterium
AAATCCTTATGAAAAAATTATTTACAGCAACCTTTCTTTTGCTTTTGTTTGCTAGTTGTTCGACTACCCCTACTAGTCAATCGACTATAATTTGTGGCGAAGTCTTTAATGCCGATTCAACCTCACCCAAGGTGTTGACTCTTTTCCCTAATGATTTTTCGAGCCTAGGTGGTGATCGTCTAGCTATGGATCTGAGTCAGTCGGGTGGTACGTTTTATCAGAAATTGTCTATGACTCACCTACATGATTTGACAATAAACTATAATGGTGCTTTCTATACTTTTATGGCAGAACCTTCTGATTCTATTTATATTAAGATTGATGCGCAGTCGAAGGAGATAATTTTTGAGGGAAGTAAGGCTCGATTTAATACTCAGGCTGTTGGTGCTCGATCTGTTACAGTTCCAAAGGTAAATCAACTTTATAAGTTTGATTTTGATACTGATTATTTGGGTGTGGTCGCACAAATCGAAGAGAAAATGCAGCTTGTAAAAGATACTCTGGCGGTTTATACTGCTACCCACGATGTTGATGATGATGTTATGAATTATCTGCTTGACGATAATCTTTATATTCTTGCTAATTTTATTCTTGGATTCGATCGTCAGAATGAATCATCGGCCGAGCGTTTGAAGTTGAAGACTCATGAGATTTTTGATATTTATAACCCCCAGAAGGCTTATTCGTATATGTATGCAATGCACGTGTCGAATATGATGTTTGATTTCTGGCAGAGTGATTCGATACTATTTTATGAGTTTGCCGCAGAGCATAAAGATATGTCGAAGATCTCTAGGTTGTTGGTAGATCATACTCTTACACTTGATCGATCGGTGATGCGCGATATTCTTTTGTCTCAGTCTGTTGAGGTGCTAAAGGGTGAGGCTTCGGATATTGAGCAGATCAATGATCCACGGTTCTTGGATGCTGACAATTACTATTACTCTCAGTTTCTGGAGCTGTCCGTTCGCCCTATTCTTCAACCTCAGAAGGTCGACGAGGGTGTCTCGATTACTGGTGATGTGAGTATTGCATCTGCTTTGAAATATATCAATGCTCAGCGGGAGATTGAGAATCTTGAGGAGTCGAATCTTATGGGATTTCTCACCCAGCGATACAAGGGCAAAGTTTTGTATATTGATGTTTGGGCAACTTGGTGTGGACCTTGTATCAAAGAGATGGGATATGCCAAAGATTTGCACAAGATCTACAAAGATTCTGATGATATTGTCTTTGTGAATCTTTGTTTTGAGTCATCTGCCGAGAGTTGGGTTGAGATTATCGAGAAGAATGATATTGGCGGTGAGAACTATTTTGTCAGTGGCGATGATGCTGCCAAGCTGATGCTTTCGACCTATAAATTGCAGGGTTATCCATCTTATCTTTTGATTGATCGAGATGGTGCTTTGGTAACTAATTCTGCACAGCGTCCATCTAGTGTGGGTAAGCTTTCTGAGCAGTTGGATCAGTTGCTTTAGTCTGTTGGACTGTGGTTGAGGGGGTGGAATATTGTGATTAAAGCTTTATTCCCACCCCCTGTTCCTTTTTACCGTATTGACGGTTATGAGACTATTGCAAAATACAGGTTTTGTTCCCCTGTAAGAGAGCGTTGATAGGTGGATGAGATTTTGAAGATGGCGTAGGGTGGGCTAAAGGAGCATACTATCAGTATGTGATCGCAAGAGCACACTACGTTATCTTTAAAATATCGCCGCCTTGCAACGGTCTCGGTTATAGTTTGTGGGTCGTGTAATAACGATCTGACACCAGCCTGAAATAGATGATCGCTAGAACCGTTAGCGCAGTACATAAGATGAGCAGTGATTGGAAGTCCAATTTCTCTAGCACAACACCACCTGTTACTGTTCCCAATCCGATACCCATATCCCAAAAGGTGTAATATGTTGCACTTGCTGTACCTCTTTGTGTTGGTTGGGCAAGGTTGACTAGCATGGCCTGAAACGACGAACCAAAATAACCGAATCCCAAACCAAATAGTGCCGCTAGGGTATAGAATATTAGGGCACTATCGCAGATCAAAAAGAGTGTGTAGGCTGCCAAAACCAACGCCCCTCCGATATAGGTACTCTTTAAGACCTTCCCCTGATTTATCATCTTGGCCGAGAAGATACGTGCTATGGCAATGCACGAAGCGAGGATCAAAAAGAAATACCCCACATTAGCATCGAAGCTTACCTCTTTGGGATAGAGTGCTATAAAGTTTGATATTGCACCGTAGCCATAGCCCGTCATGGCGATGATGGCAACACATGGCATTGCTCTAAGAAGGATAAATCGCCCAAGGGTGACTTTTTGGTTTGTGGCATTTTCGGGTACGATTTTTTTGACTGCTTTGATTGGTAAGACAGTAAGTAAACCCACAGCCCCTATGGCAAATATTATAGCGAAAATCATATCAAAAGGGACTCCGTTCTTGTACAATAGATTTCCCAAGAGTGGGCCGATAGCCATCGCAACGCTATATGCAACCCCAAAATAGCTGATCCCTGCGCCTCGTCGATCGCTAGGCAAAACATCAATCGCATAGGTCAGCCCACCCACCGTATTAAGACCAAAACCATAGCCATGTATAATGCGAAGGATGATAAATAGTACCACCGACGAAGTGAAAACATATCCCCCCATCGCCGCAGCAAAAAGTCCGTAACAGAGCAGGTATAAAGGTTTGCGACTAAACTTATCGACAATAAACCCCGAAATAGGGCGTATACTCAACGAGGCAATCGTAAAACTGCCCACGATTATTCCGACCATAGACTCCCTCAGACCAAGTGATTCCATAATATATCGAGGTAACACCGGAACCAACATATAGTAGCACAAGAAGACAAGAAAGTTTGAGATAAATACCAAGACAAAGTCTCTGTTCCATAGTTTTGTTGTATCTTTATTCATAATGTATAATATTTTGTGAGTAGACAAAGGTAGCTTTTTGATTTTTAGTTGTCAAGTGTTTGCAGCTAGATTTTTCTAAAAAATACTAAATAGTTGTATTTAAACAAAAAATGGCGTAACTTCGCATTGAATTTTTTTTGTGAATAATGACTTTTGCGGGGTGGCGTATGGCGATTATGGGTCATCTCCGACTATCCTCACTCGAATTACCTGAAATAAACTATAACCTAAATATGAACTCAAACCAAACCTTACTATTATTGGGTGATGAGGCGATAGCACTAGGAGCTATACATGCTGGAATCTCTGGTGTCTATGCCTATCCTGGTACTCCCTCAACCGAAATAACCGAATATATTCAAAATTCCCACGAGGCAACTGAGGTGTTTAGCCGTTGGTGTACCAACGAGAAATGCGCTATGGAGGCTGCACTGGGGATGTCTTTTGTTGGCAAACGTGCCTTGGTGTGTATGAAACATGTGGGGATGAATGTGTGTGCCGATCCTTTTATCAACTCGGCTGTGTCGGGTATTAATGGTGGGGTGGTTGTGCTTGTTGCCGATGACCCTTCGATGCACTCTTCGCAGAATGAGCAGGATACTCGCTTCTATGGTAAGTTTGCTATGGTGCCTATACTCGAACCCTCTTCGCAGCAGGAGGCTTATGATATTATGAGCTATGCTTTTGATCT
>JAWXTL010000199.1:0-3596 GCA_044433565.1 Rikenellaceae bacterium
TAGGAGGTTGACAACCACCTGCGAGATCATACCTCTATCGGCTGTCACTACACTATGGGGAGTATTGAGATTGACCGGTATCAACGGATCCAACAATTGCACCTCACGCACCACAAGTACCGAGAGTTCGACCTCTGTGAAATGGGGCGTTGGCAATCGTGTCAATCGGCGATAATTATCAACAAACGTATGAAGATCCTCCGACGATTGGGCTATCACCTCCAGACCCTGCTGGATCATCTCTCGATCTTGGGTCTGAAGCAAAGTTTGCGAGAGAGAAGAGATAGGCGAGAGGGTATTCATTATCTCGTGGGTCAACACACGAGAGATACGCTGCCAGTTTTCGATCTCTTGGCTGTCGAGATTGGCAGCAATATCTGTCAACGAAACAATCTTCAAAGGAATACCTCGCAACACCAGATGTACTGCCGAGATACTGATCGACACCTCACCCACCTCGTTATAGAACTTCACCATGGCACTCTCACCATCTTTGAGCGAGAAGAAATGCTGGGAAAGCTTCTCTTGCGTGAGATCCAACTGACGGATATGGGTCAACTGCGAAAGCCCAAAAAGCTCCAGAACACGATGATTTACCTGAAAAATGACTCCCGACTTATTGAATACCATTATTCCACTTTGGATATTCGAGAGTATCAGTTCATAATATTTCTCTCGCTCTTTGGCTGTCATTCGAGCATCGAGCACCAATTCTTTTATACGATTTAGCGACTCATTCAACATTTGATCGCTATTTATCTGCTGTCTATTGCCCGTAAAGCGGAATGTAAAATCGTCATTCTCGACAGCATCAAACATAAATGCCACCTTTTTGGCAATCATCGAATAATGAACCACTATCGAATAGGAACAGTGCAAGACGATCAACACGATAAATCCACCAAAGACAAGATTCCCTTCGATAAACAACATAGTCGACCACACACAACTAGCCACTAGCAGGGTGAGATGTATGATTAATCTTAATTTATGTCGATAGATCTTCATTTGGATTCAAGCGCAGGGGTTAGAGTTGATATTTTTTGATTTTGTTATAGAGTGTTTGTCTGGTTATTCCTAGTCGTTGAGCCACCTCCGAGAGGTTCTCGCCCGATTCATTAAGTGCATTTTGGATCATCGACCTCTCCATTTGCTCTATTGTACCAGAGTTATTGGCGGGGGTTTCGATTGTTTTCTGTTTGGTGAGCAGTAGATCTTCGGGCGATACTATTTCGCCCTCACAGATGATTACTGCTTTTTCGATTACGTGTTGAAGCTCACGGATATTTCCAGGCCAGAGATGGGTTTGCAATTTGAGCAGAGCATCTGGCGAGAGGCGATCACAGGGTTTATTGTATTTCTTGGCATAACGAACAAGGAACATCGTGGCTAGTTCGGCTATATCTTCTTTTCCTCGCTCTCGAAGTGATGGCAGGTGCAACACTATGGTATTTAGACGATAGAGCAGGTCTTCTCGAAACTCGCCTCGGTGAGCCAATAGCTCGATTGGAGCATTGGTTGCCGAGATCAATCGAATATCTATTGGGCGTGGAGTATTCTCCCCCACCCTAACCACCGAACGTGATTGGAGTACGGTGAGCAGTTTGGATTGTAGATGCAGCGGTAGATTCCCTATTTCGTCTAGGAATATTGTCCCAGCACTTGCCGCCTCAAATTTCCCTATCTTTTCGGTTTTGGCATCGGTAAACGCCCCTTTGGCATGACCAAAGAGTTCGCTCTCGAAGAGTGATTCGGTCAGAGCCCCCATATCGACCCCCACAAAGACCTCGGGCGAACGTAGCGAAAGGGCGTGGATCTGATGAGCCAACACCTCTTTGCCAGTACCATTCTCTCCTGTGATTAATATATTGGCATCGGTTGGGGCTACCTTCTCGGTCAATGTTCGTAGCTCTTGCATGGCCGACGACGATCCCCAGAACATCTGACTGGGAGCACTATTTTTCAGTGATTTCAGATTCTTTATCTTTTGATTGGTCTGAGCCAGTTCCACAGCATTGCGCAGTGTCACGATCAGCTTGTCGTTGTCCCATGGTTTCTCGACAAAATCGACCGCCCCATCCTTGATTGCCGTAACCGCCAATTTAATATCGGCATAAGCAGTAAAAAGCACAACCGAAATCAAAGGGCGCATTCGGCGAATCTCTCGCAACCAGAAGATCCCCTCGTTACCGCTATTGATCCCCGAATGGAAATTCATATCAAGCAATACCACATCCAAATCAGGCTCTTCACGCAGCACACGGTTGATCTCATTGGGCGTAGAGATGAGCGTCACACGGTTGAAGTGTATCGACAATAGCAACGATAAAGAAGTGCGAATTGCACGATTATCATCGACAACTAATATATTTCCTCTCTTTGTCATATCTCAAAGGTAATAAAGTTGTAAAGAAAATTTACACTCGTGTCAAAATTTTTTACACTTTTTTAACATTGGTTTTTCTTATATCACTCTCAATCAACGACTTAACAAAAATGGTACGGTTTTGGCACGAAAAGCCGTAAAGAAACAAATAATGAAAAAACTCTACACAAATGATACTAAGATCTACTTTTCTTGCCCTTTTGCTCTGTGGATTGAGCCCTCAACATCTTTCGGCACAAGAGCCCACTGCGGTTATGTCACTAAACGACTGTATGGTCTATGCTGTGGATCACAGCTACGAAACTCAACGTGCACAAAACTCCCTCGACAATAACAAACTAGATTATACGGGGGCGATTCTCGATCATCTTCCTTCGCTGAGTGCTAGTGTGAGCGGCACTACTAGCTTTGGTCGTGGTATTGACCCTGCGACCAATAGCTATGTCAACACTTCGACCTTTAGCAATGGTCTCTCTAGCTCGGCAAGTGTTCCGGTGTTCTATGGTATGCGGCTTTTGAACAGCACCCGCTACTATAAGATCAGTCGCCTCAAAGGCGAAGAGTCTCTCAAACAACAACAAGACCTAACCGCCCAACAGGTGATGGTCGCCTATGCCGAGGTGGTCTATAATCAAGAACTCGTAGCTCTCTACCAAGACCAGCTAGAGAGCTACGAGCAATCCGAAAAACTCGCAGCTCGTAAATACGAACTAGGCAATGGGTCGCCCACCGACCTCTATGAGATTCAGGCATCGGTCTGCTCCCAACAGTATAATGTTATCACAGCACAAAACAACCTTGAGCAGAGCATCATCAAGCTCAAGGATCTGATGAATTTCCCTCTATCTGACTCGCTTCTGATCGAACCCAAGATTCCAGAGACGATGCTCTTCGACCAAGATCAAGAGTTGAAGGCGATCACCGCCTATGCCCAAGCGAATAACTCATCGGCAATTATCAGCGAATATGCTCTCACTCAGAGTAAACTTACGCTCTCGATAGCCAAAGCTAGTTTTTACCCTAGTGTTTCGTTGTGGGCAAATATCTACACAAGCTATTACACAAACCTCGACGATCGAGATATAACAATAACACCCTACGCAGATCAGCTTAGCGATAATATGGGTAAGGGGGTCGGAGCATCTATTTCGATCCCGATCTTCTCGGGGCTAGACACCCGTTTGAATGTCCAGAAGCAACGCAACAATCT
>JAWXTL010000200.1:0-3591 GCA_044433565.1 Rikenellaceae bacterium
GATCTCTTTCTCTTTGTCATTCAATTTTAGGTCATACACCAAGTCCATATCTTCGATAATGCTCATCTCTTGCTCGGCTGCTGCTTGACGACCCTCATAGGTGTCAAAGAAATTCTCTGGCAAATCGAACTCCACATCGCTAAACAACTCTAAATCTTGCAGATCGGGCATCCATGTACGGTGTGGTGCTTTGTGGTGCAACCATAGGCAGAATGGTTTTTCGGGATCACGACTATCCATCCATGCCTCGGCACGCTCGGTGATTAGATCCGTGGCATAACCGTGCGTTTTGACCTGCTCTCCGTTGAGGATAAAATCTGGATTGTAGTAGATACCCTGACCGATCAAAATATCCGAATGGTCAAATCCCGTAGGATCGGAATTTAGGTGCCATTTACCGACAATTGCTGTCTGATAACCTGCCGCTTGAAGTAGCTTAGGGAGTGTTTGTTGCGATCCGTCAAAGACACAATTTGTATTATCCAAGAAACCATTGGCGTGGCTATGTTTACCCGTAAGCATACAAGCACGGCTAGGACCACTAATCGAATTGGCAACAAAGCTGCGTTGGAATAACACACCCTCATCCGAAATACGGTCGATATTGGGCGTAGAGATCAGCTTGTCGTTATATGCACTGATGGTCTGGTATGAGTGGTCATCACTCATAATATAGATAATGTTCATCGGCTTTTTGTCGTCCGATTGTTTTGCGCTCTGTGCACGAGTTGCGCTAGGGATTGCAAGTAGTGCAGTAGGCAGTAATAGAAATTTAGAATTCATATTGAGTTTTTGTTATTTTTTTTGTGCAGAGTTCTCTTGTGGGAAGTTCTCTCCATAAATAATTGTTCTGTTTAGGACTTGTAGCTCACCATCTTTGACCCACTCCTCGCCACGCACCTCTAGGTGTTCGACCATTTTTCCTCGCATATATTCGAGTGTTTTTTTGTATTTACGATCTTTCGATAGCTCTTTTAGCTCGTCGGGATCTTTCGTAAGGTCGAACAGCTGCTCCTCGCCCGTTGGCATAAACCATACGTATTTGATCTTGCCGTCGGTGAGCGATGTCCAGTAGTTCTCTTTGAAGTAGCAGGTTGCGTGTTCTAGGTCGATAAACTCACGCCACTGGGGGTCTTTTTGGTCGTAAATATCTAGCAATGATGCTCCGTCCATAATTTCGGGCTGTTCGCCTTGGGCGATGTCGATCATCGTAGGCAATATGTCACGAAGCTCAACCGGAAGGTCGATCTCCTCTCCTGCTTTGATATGGGTCTGATAATCTTTCGGAAGTTTTACTATATATGGTACCGCTGCCGAACCCTCATAGGCGTAGGTTTTGCGCCATAGGCAGTGGTCTCCCATCATATCTCCGTGGTCTGAGACAAAGATAATCAGCGCATCGTCATATATCCCTTTGGCTTTCAACTCGTCGATGATATGTCCGAATTGCTCGTCGATAAAGGTGATTGAGGCGTTGTAGTGGCGACGTGAATTTTTGGCATACTCCTCGCCGAAGTTACCCACGGCAGCCGAAGGATTCTTGGTTGGGTCGGTTTGTGCTCTCCAGCTCTCTGGCTCCCATTCTCCGATGGCTGGTACTAGTGGCTCGGCAACCTCTAGGCTGTCGTACATCTCCATAAATCTTGCTGGTGGATCGTATGGGCTGTGAGGACGGGCGTATGACACCTTCATAAATAGTGGTTTGTCGCTTTGGTAGCCACGGATTGTCTCAACCGCTACTTTTGTTGTCCAGAAAGTTGGGTGCAGATTTTCGGGTAGTTGATATACTCTTGCTCCGTGGTCGTTCCATCCGATTCCTGTTACATCAGGATCTAGCCCTAGGGCTTGGGTGTTGAACCATTTGCGATAGTCGCTCATGAAATTGTCGGAATCCACACGTCCACTTTCGTCTAGCAGTAGCGTTTGGAAACCACGCATATTGTTTTGCGGATACCAGTGCATTTTGCCGATACCTATTGTTATATAGCCCAGCTCGCCCATGATGCGTGGCATTTCGTGCTCGTATCTTTCGGCTTCTTGACCATAGCCCAACATACCGTGCGCCCATGGCGACATGCCGGTCACAAGCCCAGCACGGGCTGGTGTACTACTTGGCACCGACGAATAACCGTTATTAAAAAGATTTCCATCCTCTGCTAGTTTGTCCATATTGGGCGTAAGAACAGTCTCATTACCAGTGCAACCCATTGCGTCGGCACGTTGCTGGTCGGTCATCAATAGGATGACGTGTGGTTTTTTTTGTGCAGTAGCAGTATTCAGAAGTGATAGACCTGCACATACTCCTGCCGCTAAATAGTTGAATCGAATCATAGTCAAGAATGAATATTTTAGGGGTTCATAATTTGTTTAGGTAGACAAAGGTAGTAGTTTTTGCTTGTTCCCAAAATTATTTTAGATAATTAATTATAAATAATGTAAAAATATCACCACTCATAGCTCTTGGCGGTTGTATGAGTGGTTTAATTTTATAAATTGTTGTATTATTTCGCTCCCTAAAGATGTAAATTCCCCAAAAAAATTAATACCTTTGCCTCTCTATAACTAGATATTTATTAAAAAAATTTAAAAATACATTATTTTATCTTATGAAAAAGACCTCTTTACTTCTTTTGTTGGCTCTTTTTGTTGCCTTTGTCTCTTGTGGCGACGATTTGTATCGTTATGATTATAATCGTGGTATTAATATTATTCCCTCTCCTGAGTACTTGGTGGTGGGGGAAGGCTCTTTTGAGTTGGACTCTTCGGTTCGGATTTTTCTATCTGACGACTCTTTGCGGGGGGTTAGCGAATATTTTCTTGATAAGGTCAAAACCTCGACGGGGTTTGATCTTCAATTTGCCGAAAGGCTCTCTGATGCTCAGATTGTTGTTGAGTGTCGTTGGGATTCGGGGATTGCCTCTCAGGGCTACTCTTTGGATGTGACTCCAGAGCTTATTACCATTACTTCGGGCGATTTGGCTGGGGCTTTCTATGGGTTTAGCTCTTTGATGCAGTTGCTTCCTTCTCAGATCGAAAGCCCTTCTCGGGTTAGTGCTCAACGATGGTTGATCCCTTCGGTCGAGATCAAAGATCGCCCTTTGTTGCAGTATCGTGGGGTGATGATTGATGTGGCACGTCACTTTTTTGACAAGGAGCAGATCAAACGTCATATCGAACTGCTTTCTCTTTTTAAGATTAATCGTTTACATTGGCATTTGAGTGATAATCAGGGGTGGCGTATCGAGAGTAAGGCATTTCCAATGCTGACTGCAAATTCATCTTCTCGTATTGATGAAACGGGGGCGGAGTATGGTGGTTTTTATACCCAAGAGGATATTCGTGAGGTGGTGGCTTTTGCCTCTGAACGCTTTGTTACTATTGTTCCTGAGATTGATATTCCGGCTCATTCGATGGCGGCTTGTGTGGCCTATCCCGACCTTTCTTGCTCGGGGGCGGTGCTTCCTGTTCGTTCTATGTGGGGGCCCGATAGTATTGTTATGTGTCCGGGCAAGGAGTATATGTTTGAGTTTTTGGATACTCTTTTTGCAGAGATGGCGGAGCTTTTCCCTGGTGAGTATTATCATATTGGGG
>JAWXTL010000201.1:0-3576 GCA_044433565.1 Rikenellaceae bacterium
AGCTCTAGGTTGCTTTGTTGAGCTGGGTTTAGGTCTATGGCGTGTGCTGCCGATCGACGTACATTTTCGGTTATGGCATTCGAGCTGAGTGTCGAACCCGATACTGCATCTACTTTTTTTTCTGTGGCTTCCTCTAGTGTTAGCCCGTTCCATTGTTCTAGGAATCCACGCTCGGTTACTCTTCTCAAGAAGCTTGGAGTTTCGGCATTTGGCTCTAGGACTACACTTGCGATGCGATCCTCTTTGAGGTAGATCTTTAGCGGAGTCTCTCCCCCGTAACCAAAGACATCTTCGACCACGGCTTTCGAGTGTAGAACCACCATCCCGTCTTCTGTGCCCCGAAAGGCATCTTGCTTAGGTTGGTCGTCTGACTGCTCTTGGGCGATCAACTCTGTGGTCGGGTAGCCTAGGATCTTTCCGTCACGGTTGACTGCTACGGTCAAAAAGAGAAGCGTGGCGATTAGCAGGTTTAAAATATATCTTGCTTTTTCCATTTTTGACTATTCACCTGCAATTCGCATAATTTGATCTAGGGCTTTGCGTGGAGTTGGTGCTGCGTGTTCTCCCTCTTCGTAGCCATAGGTAATGAGTGCTGCAACACTTTCGTTGGCTGGAAGGTCAACGATTTTGGCTATATTCTCTTGGTCTATTACCCCGAAGATACAGGTTCCTACCCCCTTGGCATGGGCTGCTAGACAGAAGGTCTGACAGGCAATTCCTGCGTCGAACATCTCCCATGATGTTGAGCTTTGTGATTCTGAGTAATTTGCTTTATCGAGCGATCCGCTTTTTCCTTTTACGTAGCTCAATACCAATACCCCTTTTGCATTTCTCAGGGTGTTGATATTATATACAAAGCCTTTTACTGCTTCGTTTGCAAAACGTACGATCATCTGTGGGTCGTCAACTATTGTGTAGCGTGCCACTTGGAAATTGGCCCACGATGGCGACCAACCTGCCAATGTGATAATCTCTTTCATCAATTCACGATCGACCGTTTGGTCTTTGTATTTGCGAACGCTGCGGCGTTCTTTGATCATTTCTAGTGCGTCCATAATCTTAATTATTATTGTATTAGTATATTTCTGTTATTTTAAACCAACTTAGGCTTTCGATTTTGCCATCTACCTCGCTGAGGAATGTTTGGAAATGGTCGCTCTGCTCGTGACGATCAATCATTTGTTGCGATTTCCAACTCTCTTGCAGTACGTAGTTTAGTGGAGCGTTGACATCACGGTGCAGGATATAGTAGTTATTTCCTGGCTCTTGGCGTGTGCCGTCTACGCATTTGATAATGGCGGCTTCGACTTGTTCTTTAAATTCTTCTTTGGCAATGATTGTTGCTACGATCTTTAGCTCTGGCATACTCTTTACTTTAGGATTAATATTACCACAAAGGTAGTACTTCTTTTGGGGATTTGGTAATCTATTTTGGCTTATGTTTCGGGTAGAATTTTATATCTTTGCATTTAGGGGGGGTAAATACCCTGACTTTGGTATATTTAAAAAAAACAGGATCTTATGATACATAAAATTATTTTTTCGTTCTCTTTTGCTCTTTTCTCTTTTGCCACTTTGGCACAACAGCAATTATCTGGCCATAATTGGGTGATGAATATCGAGCAGCAGGGGAATCTTCGGAATATTGTTTTCGATGAGCCATCGCACTTTGATACTATTCCTTTTTATGGGGGTGAAAATATTGGCCCTGCGTTTTATGCGGTTATCGAGGGTGAGAGCATTAAGGCTCAGTGGGAGTCTCGGGGCGATCGGGAGTTTGTGGCTTGTATCTCTGGGGTTGAGTGTCAGTTGAGTTATATCTCTTATCGGGATAATCCTTCGATTCGAGTTGTTCTTACCAATCGAGGGGTTGTCCCTTTCCAGCCCGATCGGGCGGGTGTCAAATTGGGGATAGATACCTATATGGATAGCTATCCTGCTTGGTTTGGGAAGTATTTCCCTACTTTTATGCGTTGCGAAGCGAACCATTTCTTTGGTTATTTGCAGAGTCCTTCGCAGCATACTTTGGGTTTGGTTTGCGATTCGCCTATTGCCTCTTGGAGTGTCGATTATAATTTGGGTTATATGGATCCTTCGCCTCATTGGTTTATGGGGCATCGTATCGAGGCTCTGAATCTTGATCTCTTGAATCGCCTTCCTTTGCCCGATCATAATCCTCAGGATCTCTATGAGTTGAGAGCAGGGGAGAGTCGTGAGTGGATTATTTCGTTTGTTAATGTTGGAGACCTTGGGCAGTTTGAATCTATGGTGGCTCGATTGGTCGATGCCCCTGTTTTTGATCTTGGGCAGACTACTTGCTCCGAGGGTGAAGAGGTGGATGTTTTTTTATATACCCCAGAGACTCCTTTGCTTTTTGCTCGGTTTTCGGATGGGCATAGCGAGGAGCTCGTGGTCGAGAAGCTCGACGAGAATAGATACCGCTCGACTATTGTGGGTCGCTGTGTTGGCGAGGTTCTTCTTGATGCTCACTCTTGTGGGAAATCTGCTCAGGCTATTGTTACTGTTCATCGCCCTTGGCAGTGGGTCTTTGAACGGGCACGTGAGGCGGCTTTGGTCTATAAACAGAAGGCTACATCGCATGGCGAGAGTATCTATGGCTTTTATTCTGCTTATCTTGCTGCTCGTTATTTTCCTGAGCGGCGGTTGGACTCTTTGGTCGATGAGCGTTTTGAGTATCTTTTTGGGCTGTTGCATGATACCCTTGAGATGCGCCCTAAGTATTATGAGAGTCGTATTCAGAATACCTCGACCGTGATTGGGATTTTGGTCGATAAGTATGAGGCTCATGGTGATATTTGTGATCTGCAACGTGCCCGTGACCTTGCCGATTGGATGATTGACTATTCTCAACGAGAGGATGGGGCTTATTATAACCATGGCACTGTCTATACTAGTGTGATTTATATTGCCAAGAGCGTTCTGGAGTTGGTGGTTCTCGAAAAAGAACTCGCCAAAAGTGATTCAACGTGGCAGAGTGCCTATGATCGGCATTACCTGTCGGCAAAACGTGCTATCGACCAGCTGGTTAGCTCTCAGGGCAATTTTCAGACCGAGGGGCAACACACTTTCGAGGATGGTATGATCTCTTGTTCGGCTTTACAGATTGGTATGTTTGCTCTGTTGCAGGAGAACCCTTTGATGATGCTTCATTACAAAGACGAGATGATTCATATTCTCGAAAGCCATAGTTGTTTAACTCAGCTCAGAGTTCCCGATGGGCGACAGCGACAGGGTACTATGCGTTATTGGGAGGCTCAGTATGATGTGATGATGTTGCCTAATATGTTTAACTCTCCTCATGGGTGGAGTGGTTGGAGGGCTTATGCCACTTATTATGCTTATTTGTTGACTGCCGACGTGGGTTGGTTAGAACAGACCTATAATGCTATGGGTGCTTTTGCCAATTTGATTGATCCCGTTTCGGGCGATTTGCGTTGGGCTTTTGTTGTCGACCCTCATCTGGAGGTTGAGCAGTGTTGTGCGGCAGATTCGGTCGTGACGGCCGATAGTTTGAGTTTTGGTAATCCACATCCTCGATTGTATCCGACTCGGAGG
>JAWXTL010000202.1:0-3570 GCA_044433565.1 Rikenellaceae bacterium
GTGATTTGCGTTTGGGTGAGGTGTGTGTTGTGCGCTCGGACTATTTTGCTGACCTTGGGGGGTGGCGTGGTGACCATTTGGATCGTTTTGATTCGACGGTTTATCGGGCTTTGGATTTTGAGCTTCCTTTTTTGGGGGTCGCTGGTGCTACTGTTACTACGGCTTGTACTCCTTTGGTCGATTATTGTGATGTTCAGGTCGAAACTATGGAGGGTGCGGCACTCTATATGGTGTGTCGGGAGTATGGGGTTGCGGCTTTGGGGTTGCGCTCTATTTCTAATTATATTGACACTCCACGTGAGCGGTGGCAGATCCCTGAGGCTGTTGAGGCTCTTGGTCGTGCACTCGATACGACTCTGGATTTGATGTCGGGGCGATAAAAAAGTTGCATTGTTGAGTTGTAATCACCGAAAAATTTGTACCTTTGAGGGTGTTAAATGAATATCTAACCCAAACGATAAAATTTAAATAATTAAACAATGAAAAGAAACAAACTCCACAAACTGCTCTGTTGTACAGTTTTTGCTGTGCTGTCAGTGAGTCTTTATGCCCAAGAATGGGAGACCTATTCGGTGTTTGCCGCTGGAGAGAATAATGCCCATTCACATCGTATTCCTGCTCTTATTACTGCCAAAGATAGTTCTTTGATTGCTATTGCCGAGGCACGTTGGGAGAGTTGGGTCGATAAGACCCTTACTGATATTGTTGCTCGTCGATCTACTGATGGGGGTAAGACTTGGTCTAAGATTGTTAAATTGACGGATGTTATTACGGGTGCTTATATGGATCCTACTCCTGTTGTCGACCGCTCTACTGGCGAGATTTTCTTGTTTTTCTCTTATTGGCCTGCCGATGATCATAGTGGACGCAAGAATCAAGCCTATATGGTTACCTCTTCGGATAATGGGGTGAGTTGGAGTAAGCCACGTGAGGTTACTAATGAGATTGCACCTGGTGATCTCAGATTGCAGGGATTTGGCCCGGGTATTGGTATTCAGATGGAGGGTGGTAAGTATAAGGGTCGCCTTGTTATGCCTGTGCGTATGATGGATATTAGTGATAAGTCGAGATATGTAACGGCTTATTATAGCGATGACCATGGTCGTAATTGGAAGTTGGGTGAGCCTATTGATCGTAGTAATGAGCTTCAATTTGCCGAATCTCCAAAGGGCACTATTGTGGCTAATATTCGTGATGCTAATGTGAAGTGGGTTTCTCGTAGTCGTGATGGTGGTATGACTTGGAGTGAATCAGAGATTGATGAGGGGTTGCCTTCAGTTGGTCATGGTTGCCAGAGTAGTATTTATGGTATTGGCAAACGTTTGTGGTACACGGGTATTACTGGTCGTCCTGAGGATTCTAGTTATGATAATCGTGCTGATCTTAAATTGTTTAAGAGCAAGGATGGTGGTAAGACTTGGTTTAGCAACTCTTTGATCTATGATGAGGCGGCTGGATATAGTTGTATCTCTTTCTTGCCTGATGGTAGTATGGCTGTTTTGTATGAGGCGGCAGATACTCCGGGGTTTGTTCGTGATGCTATTCGTCGAGATTGGATGCGTATGGATATTGTTATTATCCCTAAGGAGGATCTTTATTAGTTTTACTTTAGCTTCGGCTTTTGGTTTGAGTGTGGTGATTTCCCTCTTTTGAGGGGTGTTGCCATGCTCTTTTTTTGTATATTCGCTCTTTAGGCGTAATGGATAAATTATGAGAGTAAAAGCATTGTATGGTTTTTGTCAGAGGAATTTCCAATTGCGATAGCGGAGATTTGCCTTCGATAAGAAGGGAAATCTCTACGGGGCGGACGGCTCCCCCCGTCGGGAGCCCCGTAAACCTGAAGGCTTACGAGTCACACCGACAGCCGTCCGAGAACAACCCATATCTTTACGCATAAATTACAAAGCTTTAAGCCTCGAATCTGTCCATTATACGCCGCTCTTTACTATTCGCTCTCACGAGCCTGAGAAATCGTATGCTTAATATCCGATAGATCGACCAACTTGTTGACAATGGCATAGATCGTAAGTCCCGAAGGGCTGAAAATTTGAAGCTTATTGGCTATGTTTCGACGATGGGCGATAACCGTGTGGATCGACAAACAAAGCTCGTCGGCTATCTGCTTGTTTATCATTCCCTTGACCACACATACTATAACCTCTTTCTCTCTTACGGTTAGCTCTTTTTTGCTGTCGGGTGATTTCTCGTCGAAAGCGATATTTTCGATCTTCTCTTTTACGGTCTCTATCCCGTCGTAGATCGAGATCACTTGGTCGTAGTTCTGAAGTGTGCTCTGTTCGCTAAATGTGCTTTGCAGGGCTACAATTTTTAGATTCTCGTTGCCAATCTCTCCACGCAATTGTGTTAGAGAGTATAACCCCAAATGCGAAGGGTTTACCACTAGAATATCTGGTGTCTGACGAAACGAAACCGTGGTGATACTCGAAATATCGCTAATCTCTGCCACATCGATATTCAACGAGGTAATACGCCCAAATAGAGCAACCAACCCCAGCCGAATAATCGTCGAAGATTCGGCTATAACAATATGTATCCGTTCTGACATCCTCTTTTTCTTTTTAATTTCCAACTAACTCCAACTCTCGCATGGTTGGAACCAATAGTAGATCCTCGATGCTGTTGTGAGAGGCTAAATCCTTTTCGCATGAGAATATATCATAGAGTACATTGTTCAATTGATTGGTTGTTTTGGCAGGGTAATACTTGATGATAATATTCTTAAACTCCATAAGCCTTGACTCTACACGGTCGTGGTGTTCGCTGTACACACTGATGTTATAGGCCGAGGTGTCGTTGCCCTCGATAACCGAACGGATATATGGAAATAGTGTCTGCTCCTCGTACATCATGTGACGATTGACCTCTGCTATATATTCGTCAAAATAGTTGACAATTACCACCGAGACATCTTCGTTTGGATCTAGCGAATCGTTTAGTTTTTGGCGGATTGATGGTAGGCGATACTCCAAGAAGTAGGCGTGTGCACTATGCAGATAGTCGATCAATGATGTAAGAGAGACTTTTGAGTAGTCGATTTTCACCTCTTTTTTGTTTTCGGCAACAAGGATATTTACCACCGCTAGGAAGGTGTCTACCTCGACATTGCTTGATTGGCAAACCTGCTGGATTGTTGAGTCTCCAAATCCGAGATCAATACCAAATCTGCTCATCACCAATAGCATTGGGTAATTGTCGCAAATCAGATCGCTCATTAGATCTTCGGGCAGATATTTTACTACTTTATATGTTATCATTTTCGTTTATTATTTCGGGTCTTTTCATTTTGCCTAGACAAAGGTACAAAAATTTATTAGTTTGAAAATTATATAATTGTTACTATTCGTTTAAAAAAAACAGAGGAGATATGCTCTTTTGCAATCTCCTCTGTAATTCGTTTTAAGTATTGTAAGTCTCGACATGAGTTATAGTCGAGCCGTATCCAAACACTTAAAACTAAACAACACTACATAAAATTAATAAAAGAATGGCTTCTTCTACTGAGTACAAAGGTAGGGCTTCCCGTAGGTCTGTACAATTGCTACTTGTAGG
>JAWXTL010000203.1:0-3568 GCA_044433565.1 Rikenellaceae bacterium
TCGTCACCCGAGATCACCGAGAACCCAACGGGGCGGTCTCTTAGGATCTTGGCTATTTGGTTGATTTGGGCTGATGCCTCTTTGATGGCTACTATCTTTTGGGGATATTTGTGCGCTAGGGTTAGTGTTGTTTCGGCACTCATATTTACTCCTGTGCGTCCTGGGACGTTATAGAGTATGATTGGGATGGGTGAGCTTTGGGCTATTGCGCTAAAGTGTGCTAACAGACCCTCTTGAGTTGGCTTGTTGTAGTAGGGTGTGATCGAGAGTATGCCACTTGCTTTGCTCAAATCGAAACTCTCTATGGCTTGGATTACTGCCGCTGTGGAGTTTCCTCCAATTCCCATTACGATTGGTATATTTCTGTGGTTGTTCTTGGTGCAGAAGTCCAGCACAGCCTGTTTCTCTTGGTGGGTGATTGTTGGTGCTTCGGCCGTTGTACCCATTACCACTAGGTAGTCAATTTGGGCTGCGTTTACGTGGTCGAGTAGTGCACCTAGTGCCCCAAAATCTATCTCTTGGTTTTCATCGAATGGTGTTACTAGGGCGACACCTGCGCCTGTGAAATATCTGGAATTGATTGTCTCTATGCAACTCATCATAGTTTAAAAAATATTATTATAAAAGACAAAAGTACGATTATTTTCTTAGTTTCCTACCTTTTTTATTCAGTTTCCTCGACCATTTCTAATAGTTGGGCATAAGAGATCTGTTTAATGCCTAGTTTTTCGGCCTTTTCTAGTTTCGATGGGCCTATTCCCTCTCCTGCCACTAGGATGTCGGTGCTTTTGTTGACCGACGATTGGTTGATCCCTGCGTGTTTTTCGATTAGCACTTTGAGTTGATCTCTCGAAATCTCGCTGAATGTTCCGCTGATTACGATTTTCATTCCTTTGAGTGACTCGGATAGTGTGGTTTGTTGCTTGGCTTCAAATTGCACTCCGTTCTCTTTGAGGCGTTCTATTATCTTTTGGTTTTCGGGTTTCTCGAAATAGCCACTTATGCTGTTGGCTATGACCTCTCCCACCTCTTCGATTTCGACCAGTTCTTGGGGTGTTGCTTTTTGGATTAGCTCGATCGAGGGCATTGCTTTGACTATTTTCTTGGCGGTGTTTTCTCCTACGTGGCGTATTCCTAGTGCAAAGAGTACTTTGGCGAACGGGGCTGATTTCGATTTTTCGATCCCCTCTATTATGTTGTTTACACTCTTTTGTGCCATACGCTCTAGTGGGAGTAGCTGCTCTGAACGGAGGTCATAGAGGTCTGCTATATTGTGGATTAGCCCGTTGTTATAGAGCATTTGTATAGTCTCTTCTCCTAGTGCATCTATATACATTGCTTTGCGTGAGACAAAATGAATTATACGACCTATGATCTGTGGTGGACATCCCTCGCTGTTTGGACAGTAGTGCTTGGCTTGATCTGGCAGTTTTACCAGTGGAGCTTGGCACTCTGGGCAATGGGTGATATACTCAACGGGCACCGACCATAGTGTACGTTGATCTTTGTCTACACGGGTAACTTTTGGGATTATCTCTCCTCCTTTTTCGATCCAGACTATATCTTCTACTCTAATATCTAGTTGTTCGATCTGCTCGGCGTTGTGTAGTGATGCTCTTCGGATGGTTGTTCCCGATAGGAATACGGGTTCGAGATTTGCCACTGGTGTGATTCCTCCTGTGCGCCCCACTTGGTAGTCGATCGAGAGTAGACGTGTCGATACGGTTTCGGCTTTGAATTTGTATGCTACTGCCCATCGTGGTGATTTTGCTGTAAATCCCATGGCACGTTGTAGCTCGATATTATCTACCTTGATAACTGCACCGTCGGTGGCGTATGGTAGTTTTTCACGATCCTTGTTCCATTTGGCTAGAAATTTTAGCACCTCCGCTAGATTACGACACTTTTTGGCATCCTTTGATGTTGGCAGTCCCCACTCTCGTAGTTGTTGGAGAGTTTGATAATGCGACGAGCAGGGTAGTTGCTCTGATTGCACACCATAGCATACCACCGACAATCCACGACGTGATACTTCGGCTGGGCTTAACAGTTTGAGTGTTCCTGCTGCTGCATTGCGTGGGTTGGCAAATGGCTCTTCGCCAATATCTATTCGCTGAACGTTGAGTCGCTCGAAATTGTCGTAACCAAAATATATTTCACCACGCACCTCCATTAGTTGTGGGAAGTTATCTCCTTTGAGTCGCAATGCAAGAGATTTGATCGTTCTAACATTCGAGGTTACATCATCGCCATGGGTGCCATCTCCACGAGTCACGGCACGAGTCAAGACCCCGTTTTCGTAGGTCAACGAGATTGCCGTGCCGTCAAATTTTAGCTCAGCACAATATTCCACCTCTCCCTGATACTCCTTTTGTACACGTCCCATAAAAGCTTCGACCTCGCCCTGCGAATAGGTGTTAGCCAACGAATACATCCCAAATCGGTGGGCTACCCGTTCAAATCCCTGAGTCGAATCATTACCCACACGTTGTGTCGGAGAGCTAGGGTCAAAGAACTGCGGATTCTGGCTCTCAAGATCCTCAAGTTGCCGCATCAATTGATCGAACTGCCGATCGTCGATGGTCGGAGAGTTCAAGATGTAGTAATTGTAATTATGTGATTCAAGCTCCTGTCGAAGCTTAGTTATTTGTTCTAAAATTCCCATAGTCATAGTGATATGTAGTGCCCTTTGAGGGCGAAATTGAGTGAATATTCTGCGTGGGTTCAAAGATAAAAAAGAAAAACAGTTAAAAAAAGTTTTCTTTGTACTCACAATATCTAAAAAATGCGTATCATTGCAGAAAATTTAGAGACAAGAACAATAATTTAGAAATAGAATTTTAATAGGAAAAACACAAAATGACAAATCGTAAAGTTGCAAAGAAGAGAGTAGTGATTAGTCAAGAGAATCTAACAGACCAGCTAAGAGAAGCACTAAAAGAACAATACCCACTTGGGCTTTCGGATCATATGATTCGTATCGACAAGCCAAATGGTGACTTTTTTAATGCTGTGACCCTTGAGATGCCCGAGGTATGCTACCTTGTGAAGGTCAAGGTCAAGGTTGATACCAACCCTCAAGAAGAGTTTGATAAGGATACTTTTGATGAAGAGAGTGATCAGGTGAAAGATGCTAGTGATCTAGCTGATGTCTTGGCAGCTGAAAACGAAGATTAGTGCGCCTTGAAATTTATCTCTCTCGGGGCTTTGTTTATGACTTGGTCTTGGAACTGAGATTTATTTTTATGGTATATGAAGTAGAGTTTTTTTTATTAAACTCTACTTTTTTTTTGTACTTTTGTCGCACCCTCTCTCTGGTTTTGGTTTGGGAGGGTTGTTTAATTTAATCATATGAGATGGGAGTTGCTTGATGAGTGGTTCGGATTTCCATAATACGCTTTTGGTCTGTACGGGGGTTCCTGTCGATTTGACCGATGATAGTCGTTTGGTTCAGTATATTTTGGAGCCTTTCGATCGTCGTGTTATTTTTGGTGGCACCACCGCCAAGGTAATCTCTCGTGAGTTGTCTCGTGAGCTCACGGTTGAGTTGGCTTTAGATCCTTCGGGG
>JAWXTL010000204.1:0-3567 GCA_044433565.1 Rikenellaceae bacterium
GTACAACATGGATGTATCCGGTCGAGGCGCAACAAGTAAATCGTATCGACTACATCTATACCAAAGGGGCAAAACTCCAGACCACAGCATCCGAAACCTACAACCAACATCACGGAGAAATGCTAGATTTCCAAGGAAAACAGTTCTTCTATGGATCGGATCACGGCTTCGTGCTATCAACATTCAAAATCAAATAACAAAAAAATATTATGAAAAAAACACTCCTTGCACTAGTAGCATCACTAGCACTAGTGTCGTCATGTGGTACAGCACCACAAACCACCCAAGAATGCGCAAAAGAGCTAAAAGTAATGTCATGGAACATTTGGCATGCAGGTCACAGCAAAGCATACCCAGAGGTGGGTTGCCAAGGTACTATGGACATTATCAAAGACAGCAAAGCAGACGTTATCATGATGATCGAGACCTACGGAGCATCAGACCAAGTTGCCGACCATTTGGGTTACTACCACCGATTGATTTCGAGTAACCTATCAATATATAGCCGTTACCCTATCACCAAAACCTTGACCTTCCCAGACTCGATCAGCACATTCAACTTCGGAGGTGTAGAGATCGACATGAACGGTCAAAAGGTAAGAATTTTCGACACATGGATACACTATCTACCAGATACACGTCTAGTACCAACCGACTCAACAGAGCAACAAATCATCGCATGGGAAACAGACGGATCACGTGACAACGAACTACGTACAATCCTCAACACCATAGCACCATATCTAGCCGAGGCGGACTCAATTCCAGTGATAATGGGTGGGGACTTCAACAGCCATTCACACCTAGACTGGACTGAGGCAACCAAAGATATGTACAGCCACGGTGGAGCAGTAGTAGAATGGCCAATATCAAAAATGATGACTGACGCAGGTTTTACCGACAGCTTCCGTGCCATCAATCCTGACCCAACCAAGAATCTAGGAAACACATGGATGCACCCACTCGAAGGGCAAGAAATGCGTATTGACCGCATCGACTACATCTACTCAATGGGCTCAAAACTAGAGCCAATCGCATCTGAAATCTACAACCAAGAGCTTGGTAAAATGTTAGACTTCAACGGAAAACAATACTTCTACGCTTCGGATCACGGCTTCGTACTATCGACATTCAAAATTAAATAATCCCCCACTTAAAACACCCAATCAATGAAAAGAATTTCTTTAATTCTAATCACTACCCTTTGTTGCGCTAGTTCTCTGGCGCAACACAAGGGTTTTGTTTATCAAGACAATAACCGTAATGGAGAGTTCGACAAAGGAGACAAACCATTCTCGAATGTGGTGGTCTCGGACGGACTAAACGTAACGAAGACCGACAGCGAAGGAAAATTCACACTCGAAGGACACCAGAAAGAAAAGTTTGTCTTTATCACAATTCCATCGGGCTACAAAACCTATAACGACTACTATCAAGCGATTGACAAAAACGCCGACAGCTACAACTTTGCAGTAATGCCCTATACGGTCGATATATCGAAAGATGGAGCACACGACTTTGTACAGATCTCCGACACCGAAATCCGTTCGAGCGAAGAGCACGACCAATGGGTTCAGGAGCTAAGAGACTACACCCAACAACACAATCCTGCATTTATAGTCCAAACAGGAGATATTTGCTATCCCGAAGGACTCAAAAGCCATATCGAGATACTAAACACTCGAAATATGGGATTGCCTGTATATTATATTATCGGCAACCACGACCTAGTGTCGGGTGACTACGGCGAGCAGCTATTCGAGAGCCTATATGGCCCAGTCTTCTACTCATTCGACGTAGGGAATATGCACTACATAGTAACCCCAATGCTCTATGGCGACTACAAAGCAAGTTACACCAAAGAGGATGTCTACCGTTGGCTAAAAGAAGACCTGAAGTATGTCTCGAAAGATAAATCTATCATCGTATTCAACCACGACCTATTGACTCACGACGACGAATTTATCTACGGAATCAGCGATACCGAAAAGATAAACCTTGACGACTACGATCTAAAAGCATGGATCTACGGTCACTGGCATATCAACCATATCCATCAGCACAAAAATGCAGTGAGTATCAGTACCTCGACCCTAATCCGTGGGGGTATCGACCATGCCTCATCGGGTTTTAGAATTTTGAGCATTGACGCAGATAATAATCTAACCTCGGAGCTTCGCTACACCTACTTCAACAAATCGCTAGAGATCGCCTCGCACGACAATCTCCACACCCCGATACTATCAGATGGTGCGATACCCGTTTCGGTCAACACCTACTCGACTTCGTACGAAACAACAAGTGTCGAAGCGCAATGTTCGAGCAACGGAGCACAAATCACAAAACCAATCACGCTAAAACAAAATAGCAACTTCAACTTCTCGGGCAAGATCTCAATCCCAGAGCAGTACAAAAACGAGTTGGTGACCCTAACCGTTACTGCCAAATACGAAAACGGAGAGGTAGCAAAACGCAACCACTCGTTTATCTATAATGATTGTGTAGCACCCGAAGTTGATCTTGGAGAGAACTGGACAAACCTGTTAGGAAATCCAGAGCACATAGGTGTGATCCGAGATACCATGCAACCAAAGCTCCAGCTCAAATGGACAAACAACGTAGAGTCGAACTTCTATATGAGTTCGCCACTAATAGCCGATGGTTCTATATACACCGCAACGCTAGACGAAGATTTCATAGGTAGAGCCTATATAGTCTCGATGGATGCCAAAAGTGGAGAGATCAACTGGAAAACTTCGGTCGAAAGCTCAATCCGAAACACAATCACAACCGCACAAGGAAAACTATTCGCCCAAGACGTAAGAGGAAACCTATATGCCTTGGACTGCAAAAGCGGAGAGATTCTATGGACAAAAGAGCTAAAATGGGGAGCAGCACCAGCACTCAACGTAGGTTTGGTAAGCGACGAAACGACCCTCTATGCAGGAACTGGAGCAGCACTATGCGCAATTGACATCGCCTCGGGAAAAACCCTATGGGAAGATGGTCAATGGGGAGCAGGTGAAGGCTGTACAGTCACACTATCGTTAGAGGGAGGAGTCCTAATAGGAGGAGCACACTGGGGAGCAATCTACGCCAACGATGCCAAAACCGGAAAGAGACTATGGGGTAACTCATCAGATGCCCTACGTCACCGCTCATCATCACCAGCCATGAAAGATGGGTTGCTATACGTAGTATCGAGCACAAGTATAATAGTCATGAGATCGCTCACAGGCGAGATAATCCTAAGTAGAGATCTAGGATACAGCGTAAACGTAACCTCAACGCCACTAGTGACCGAAAGTGAAATAATCTTCGGAACAGCACAAAAAGGTCTAATCGCCCTAGACAAAGCAACCCTAGAGCAAAAATGGCAATTCGAGTGCTCTCCGGCATTGATATACAGCGTACCATACATCACCAAGCCATCGGGAAGCATCGAGACAAGTCCAATCCAATGGGGTGAGACCATCTATTTTGCAGCCAGTGACGGAACATTCTATGGTGTAGACAAAGCAACAGGAACACTCCAATGGAAACACCAAACAGGAGCACCTTGTTTTG
>JAWXTL010000205.1:0-3555 GCA_044433565.1 Rikenellaceae bacterium
ATACAAAAGCCTCTAACCGCTAGGAAGCATAGCTTCAACCACTAGGAACTGTGGATGCTTTTTGAAAAAATGCCCAACCGACCAAAAACTTTTCTTCATTAGAACGACCCCAAAGTTTTATCCCCGAAATCTTCCGACCACCCTTGGGAGCCGTCCGCCTCGTAGATATCGCCCTTCTTGAGAAGGCAAAATCTCAGCTATCGAAATTGGAAATACCTTTTGCTCTATGAAATGTCAGGCTTCCTACGTTCTTACTTACGTTCATTATAATTAAGACTTCTTTAAGATAGCTTTTAAACCAGAGATAACATTACCCCCCGATATTGCTCTAGTATATCGCTTTGCAGACTTAACCATGGAAAAGGGTTCCTTTTCTATAGTTTTTATCAACCTTAGAGCTTCACGCTCGCTATCTGTATCTGTGAATATCTCGAAAATCATTGGATCTGAGGTCAATTCTGGCGAAATAAATCTTTTGTATACTAGATCAAATTCCTCTTTTGATGAAGCTGACATATATTCATAACCTAAATTCTCAGCAAAACATTTTACCAATTCAGAAGATTGATTGCCATTATGTCCAGCAGCAGCTATATACACATCTGCATCTTCTCCAAATTGAGTAGCATAATGTCCGGGGATTCTAAATTCTACGCCCTTGCCATTATTAATTAATAATATGCGAACCCTATTTGGTGTGTGTCTATTACCCAAAACATTTAAATCATAGAAGAATGCAAGGTCGCCTGTTACCAAATAATACAATCGTTCATTATGTGCGAGTGATGCGCCAATTAATGTAGATGTACATCCATCTATACCAAATCCGCCAGTATTGCATGATGATCTAACAGATAAAGGTAAATCAAATAGATTCCATGCCCTCAAGGTGTTCAATATGGCAAAATGAATTGTTGAGTTATCAGGAATAAGTGCAGCCAATCTGGAAGCTACCCAAAAGTTTGAGAATGGGATTTCTGGTAGTTTATTTCTAACTTCTGACAAAGCGTGTGAACATTCGTTGTAAAAGGTGACATCGGTTATTGAGGATTTATTATAATGGTTAAAGAAATGCTCCTCATTTATTTCAAAGACATATTTAATACTCCTAAATGTATCCCTAATCTCACCGTCGGGATTCACTCGCCACACAATCTTGGGGCTCATATTTAATGTTGGATAATCGCCTGAGATTTCGCCGATATGAATTAATATATCTGGTATGTAAATATTTGATAACCCTTGTTGCATAGCTAACAATGATAGTAGCACACCATATTTCCCTTTATAACCACTTGTATGATCACAAAATACAACAGCATTATTTGAACAGCAAAACTTATCTATTGAGGCAGTTAATTCTTGAGACATTTGCCTATGAGCACCAACGAAAATTGCAATTCTTCCAGATGGTATAGATGGGAAATTGTCAAATAGTGTAATTCTGTCTATTTTCCTATATTCTGGCAGTTTAATAGTGTTACAATCCGCATTGTATTGTATTTGTACATTAATATGAACGGGGCCTCCACCATTGCGTTTAGTTTCTAAAATTGCATTGTTCACTTTGATCTCACAATCCCAAATATCATCATCATTATTTACAATAGGCAAAGTCGTACTATACCTAACCGTGTCTGAGGGCGGAGAACTTCGATCTGTAACTTGTGCAATATGGTGTCCTACCTTGTTGACTAGTTGGGATGATGTTATAGCAATAATAGGTAATTTGCTATAATAAGCCTCTGTAAGACCAGGCATATAATTTCTTGATGAGGTAGCACCAGTACAACTCAAAACAACTGTTTCTCCAGACTCAGAAGCAAGTCCACATGCCATATATGCAGCTGAACGTTCATCGACACACGAGTAGACTTCAAAATAATCATCTTGTTGTATGCTTGCCACAAAGCAAATGTTTGTTGCACCTGGCGATGCAATTACTTTTTTTATACCTGACTGTTTTAGTAGAGAGATTATGATTTGGGTGTTAATCTCTGATGTATAGTGGGTATCCATTTTTTATTAATTTAATAATGCTATCTCTCAATATTCCAATTTTATGCCTAAAAACTTTGAGTTTTCTAAAGTTTTAATGATTTAAAACACTGGTTGTTAGTTGTTTAATTGCGAATACTTTATATCTTTATGGTCATTGCACTAGAAAGAATGGCAAAAAATCACCCAACAAACAATACGGTACAATATTACGAATAATTGGTAACATTCGCAAACGGAAACACTCTTTAAGAGATATTTTCAATACAATCTTTTACTACATCCTCCTCACGATACTTAACTATCTCAATGCTACTGCTTATCCCGTGGCCTGTATGGCGAGTTGGTGATTGAAGCATCGACAATCACACCTGTGCGAACCAAAATATCGCCGCCTTGCAACGGTCTCATAATACAAGCTAAATCTTCTGCTCCTCGATAACCTGAAAAACACGAGACCCCTCGATAACCAAAGAACGCTCCTGACTAAAAAAAACAACCCCGTTCATAGGTGAAACAATACGCTCAAGAACAGAAGCATCATAAGGATCTAATACCTCGGCCATCAATTCGCCCGTCACAACAACGTCTTGAGCACTCTTGTACTGACGAAGAAAGCCCGAATATCGAGTTGACAAAGTAACCATATTAGAATCCCGAATAACAGCCGAATGAAATCCAGGGCGAATAGAGGTCGAAAGAAGACCCATCTTGACCATAAATCGTAGAATAGAAACCAATCCAATATCAACATTTCGGCTCTTAAACTGCTCGGTGTGACCCGTGTACATCGAAAAGGCCTTAGTCCCCCAGATCTGCCAATTATAATTCAAAAGTGTAGTATCATAAGGCGTAACATCCTTGACAAAGACATAAGGCAACCCAAAATATTTAGCCTCACGCTCAGGATGATAACCCGTGTCGAGCATACGAACATGAGGAACAAATTCACCGGGGATATAGTGACTAGCCAACTGAATACCAAACTCATAATCCTTAACACTCTCGAACAGACCAGCAGCAATACGCTGAGTAGTCTCCCCTTTGTCATACCCAGGGAACATACGGTTAATATCGGTATTGTCCATCGACCAAAACCTCTTGCCAATATTCATCGAAGAGGGGTTGACAGACGGGATAACCAAAATCTCATAGTCCTCGACCAAAGCCCCACGCTTCTCAAACTCCGCAAGGCGATTTATCAAAGAGGCACAAGTAAACTGCTGTTCAAGCTCATCACCTCGAAGAGCCCCAACAACAGCAAGTGCTTTTTTGCCGCTACCAAAACGGTAGCCATAGATATTGAAATCGTCTCGATAGAGCGACGACATAGTAAATAGTAGCTCTTTTGTCATAATTATCTCCTTTCTAATCGGTGTATTCTAGCAACCAGCGACCCCTCGTAAACCACAGGATAGGCACGAAGCGTAAAAAGGTAGCCGTATATTGGTGAGGTGACAGATTCTAGCACATCGCCCAGAAGCGGATCGACAATAACACCGATCTCCTCGCCCTGTTCGACAATCGTAGATGTGCGATGTTCGGTAAGGAAATACC
>JAWXTL010000206.1:0-3553 GCA_044433565.1 Rikenellaceae bacterium
CATATCGGGATAAGGGTGTTGTCCCACGGTCGAACCGATAATATAGAATGTATCCGTAGGGTGCGAACACCAGTAGCGGATAGCGTCGTTGGTGGCATCTTTGAGGGTCATATTACCCGAAGTGACAGGGACAACCCTAGCCCCCAACATCTCCATCTTTTTGACATTAGGCTCCTGACGAGCAACATCGGTCTTGCCCATAAACACAATACACTCCATGCCCATCAGAGCACAAACCGTAGCCGTAGCGACACCATGCTGACCAGCACCCGTTTCGGCAATAATCTTAGATTTGCCCATTGCCCGAGCAATCAAAATCTGCCCAATGGTATTATTGATCTTGTGCGCACCCGTGTGGTTGAGATCCTCACGTTTGAGGTAGATTTTTGCACCATACTTCCGGCTCAAACGTTTGGCGTGATACAGTGGCGAAGGGCGACCAACATAATCACGCAAAAGCTCATTGTATTGCGTTTGAAACTCCTCGCTTTGGATAATCGTAAGATAATTTTGTTTTAGGTTCTCGACTGTGGCATAGAGGATTTCAGGGATATATGCCCCTCCAAACTCACCATAATAGCCCAATTGATCGACTTTGAAGCTTTCCATTTGTGTGTAATATTCTATTTTTTAATTATTTTTTCTAACAAAAAAAAAGAGATCCTGTGCAAGTGCGACAGACCTCTTATATCTTATTTAACAATCATAAATATACGTCAGTTTAACTCGCAGGGGTTGATTCATGCAAGGTGCGCCACCAATATTTATTTCTGCTTATGTTTGACATTAGTTGTGTTTCGTAGTTTTTTCAAGTGCAAATTTAGAAAACATATTTTGAATTACAAACTTTTTTTGCGCACTTTAGAATTTCTCTGTTTTATGGGGGCGAGAAATTCCTCGGAAGAAAAGCACCCCTAGTTACAAAATAATATTAATAACGGGGGGGGGGTATTAATTTAATTTAATAATTTAAAAATATCTAACAATTTATTTGCACAACCGATTTTCTTTTATTAACTTTGGGATGTTAGTAGGGTGACACGTAGAGCAAGAGATGTGGCTTCGGCTTCTCTCAAGAAAGCACCCCTACTCTCATTAGTTGATTGTCTAACCCAAATACACCCAAAACAATGAGACGTTATCTATTACCAGCCCTTGCCCTAGCAGCTATGGCATCGTGCGAAAAACAAAACCCAACTGTTTACAATCCCGAAGATCACATTATCTCGTTCAGTTCATCCAAAATCTCAGGATGTGTGAGCGATAGCAGTTGGAATGCAGCCGACAAACTAGGCTTCTTCCTGATAGACAACACAACCCAAGAGCCACTAGAGAGCAATATCCCATATACAGTAGATCAAGCAGGGCAATCGGTAACATTCTCGCCCGTTAGCTCATCGAGCGCACTTTCATACCCCGAAACTGGATCGGTCGACCTCACAGCATACTATCCATACCAAAGCTCCATGCAAGGATCAATCTACGCAATCGACGTCCAAGATCAAAGCAACCTATCGGCAATAGACCTAAGAGTGGCAACCAAACTAGAAGACAAAACAGACAACTCAACCTCGCAAGATCTAACATTCCAACACAGACTATCAAGACTATACCTAAAGATCCAAGCTGGTACGGGAATAGATCTTGAAGGAGTAAGTGTCAAGATGACCAATCTATATAATTCGGCTACCTATGATGTGAATGTAAACGACAAAACATTCGACTTCACAGCAGTAGAAGCCACCGATCTAATCCTAAACCACAAGAGCGAATCGTCAGACGAGATAACAATCCTAGCCCTAATCATACCCCAACAAAACAACAGAAACACAATAATCCTAACCCACAAAGACGGAACAGAGGTGACATTCACCCCCTCAGGAGATTTTTCGGCTTCAATGCAGAGAAACTACACACTAACCCTGCACAGTCAAGCAGTAGATCTGAACAGTTATATGCTAACCACTTGGGGAGACGATACAGCAGAAGAAGAGATACCTATTCCGAATGTCTTAATCCCTGGATTAGATTGGGATTATAAGCAAGAGCTAATAGATTGCGGTTGCGACCTAAACAACGACGGAGATATATCATATTACGAAGCAGAATCGCTCCTCAGATTATCAGTAAGTACAAATGCGCTAGAGGAACTTGACCAACTACACTACCTAACAAACCTCCAATCACTAACCGTTTCAGGAGCTAATATAGTAAGTTTCGACGTGACAAGTAACACCGAGCTACTCGAATTGAATTGCTATGGAGCAAGTATAACAGGTGTAAACATACCATACAACACCAAACTAGTGTCACTAGATATAATGTCACCCCTTGTGCAATCAGTAAATACAGTCAACAACACACAGCTAAAAAGTCTAATACTAAACTATACAGGTATCACATCGCTAGATCTAAGTCAAAACAAAGAATTAGCAGTACTAGGAATCTATGGTGATAAAATAGAATCCCTAGACCTATCAAACAACCCACTAATAAACACTCTAGCAATCGAAGGATCAACAATGACCCAAATAGACCTAAGCATACAAACAGCACTAGAATATTTCACAGTGAAAGAAACAGCTTTCCAAACACTAGATATATCAATGGCACCAAACCTAAGTCAATTTAAATCATCGTTCAACCCCGATCTAGCAGAAGTATTCTACGACTCACAAACCCAAACAATAAGTAGCTGGAGCTACGACAACACTGTCACAACACTAGTAGATATAAATAATTAATATTTATCATATACCAAACAACCAAAATCGCAACAAAAAGCTATCTTTGTAACTACAAATAAACAACCATTACATCAAGGTAGCCAAATGAAATCAATCAAAGAACTCTACAAAATAGGAAAAGGCCCATCGAGTAGCCACACAATGGGCCCAAGAAAAGCCGCCCAAATATTCCTAGAACGCAACCCCAAAAACGTTGCGCAATTCAAAGTGACCCTCTACGGTAGCCTAGCAGCAACCGGAAAGGGTCACCTTACAGATGTAGCAATACTAGAAATCCTAGAGCCAATAGCACCCGTCGAAATCGAATGGCAACCCAAAATAACACTCCCATTCCACCCAAACGGAATGAAATTCTCTGCCTATGACACCCAAAAAGAACTCCTAGACCAATGGATAGTATATAGCGTAGGAGGAGGAGCACTGCAAGAGGCAAACAACACCTCGCTAGAAAGCCCCGAAGTCTACGAAATGAAAAACATGACCGAAATCCTAAAATGGTGCGAAACAACAGGGAAAACATACTGGGAACATGTCAAAGAAAGAGAAGAATCCGACTTCTGGGACTACCTAAACGAAATATGGAAAACCATGAAAGCATCGGTAGAAGAGGGGCTAGAACAAGAAGGAGTCCTACCCGGAGGACTAAACCTAAGACGAAAAGCAGCAGCCTACTACATCCGAGCAACTGGATACAAAGAGTCCCTAAGAACAAGAGGGCTAGTCTTTGCCTATGCCCTAGCAGTAAGCGAAATGAACTCCTCGGGAGGAGAAATAGTAACAGCACCAACCTGCGGATCATGCGGAGT
>JAWXTL010000207.1:0-3544 GCA_044433565.1 Rikenellaceae bacterium
CCAATAAGCTTCAACATGGTCGAAACACCCACCGAAGTAAATACCCCCGAGTTATACCCTTCGCAAAATGCACTCCAAACAATAGTCAATATCACACACTGATCGTACCAACGAAGTTTACCTTTGTGCTTCTCAGCCCAATCGCCCCACCAACGGTTAAGGAACATACCAAGACCAACAGGAATAATAACCTGCAAAATCAATTTCACAACAACCTGTTCGATAGGCTCACTACCAAGGTCACTAGTGAGATAAAGACTCATAATAGCAGGAGTAAGAACCACCCCCAAAAGGCTAGAGATCGAAGAGTTAAAGATAGCTCCAGGGATATTACCACGAGCAATTGAAACCATCACCACGCTAGAAGATACGGTCGAAGGTAAAGCCGCCACAAAGAAAACCCCCAACCAAAGCGCACTAGGCTCCTTAGGCATAAAAGGCAATACCAAAAGCGGAAAAAGCACAAAAGTAGTAAGCTGAATCAGAATATGTAGCTTATAATTATAAATCCCCTGCTTGATCTTCTGCCCATTGAGCTTCAGACCATAGAAAAAGAAAACAATACAAACTCCCCAATTAGCAATCTGCGACGGGTTGATCCAATCTCTGGCAATACCCCACTCAGGGAATAGACGTGCCATAAGAATCATCAATAGAATTAGAGGTACAAAAGGATCAATACGTTTTAACATACAAATTAGTGTTGGGTAAGTAAAAATAAGGGATTATTATAAGTTTGAAAGGGAACGAGGGATATGGCGATCAATCTTAGAATCATAAAGATCACCAAGGGTAATAAGCAAACCAGTCTCTTCGACATTACCAAAGTCAGGGTTCAAGGCAGTGTCAAAAATACGCATAGTAGGCGAAAGATTCATATACGAGTTAATCAAAGGAGGAATAGCCTCCGAATAGTTATTAATCGCCTTGGTCAGAATCTTCAAGTCACTCTTAAAATCATCACCCGTAAAGAGCTGTTCCATTCGTGAGGTATCAATATCCATCTCGATAGGATATTTTGACGTTATAAGATTCTCACGATCAGGAAAATGCTTACGAAGGAAATAGATCAAAGTATTACGTGCCTGACTATCATAGTCACCATACATAGTAACCTTGCCAAACATATATTTCATCTGTGGATTACGCAAAATCAAAGCACCCAGTCCATCCCAAAGATTATCAAGGGCAAAGATAGATTTCGATCGTCCACGAGCCTGATAGTCTGGTTGCACAAACGAACGCCCAAGCTCGATAGTCCAAGGCAAAAACTCCTCACGAAACGTATCGCTAAACTCAAAATAGTGCTCCGTCGAGATCATCTGAGAGGTCTGACTAGGGATAATATATCTATAACCGCCAACAATAGCACGATCACGAGGATCCCAAACAATAATCTGACGATAGCCATCCTCTGCCAAGTCCAACTCATCAATATCGACACTCTTGCCCGTTCCGCCCCCCGCCGCACGGAACGACAGCTCACGAAGTCGCCCAACCTCTTGCATCAAAGCAGGAGCTTCTTGAGCATTAAAAACATAAATAAAATTATTAGCTTTATTGGTTTGCCTCCAAAGACGCTCGGGTCTTAACTCTGCTTCTAGCAGCTTTCTCTCTATCGGGGGAATAATTGCATGCATGGTCATTGGGTTTTATCTCTATTTAAAGAATTTACGTTGGAATATTATCATATATATCACAGCCACAGTCAAATAACTGTCGGCAACATTGAATATAGGACTAAAGAAAATATATGGTTTTCCGCCAAAGAATGGTATCCATTGTGGCATCTGATCAATTTCGATGATCGGGAAATAGAGCATATCGACTACATCGCCATGCAGCAATGAGCTATAACCCTCGCCCCAAGGTACAAACGAGGCGACCTGAGTTGTGGTCGACTCCGAAAAGATCATACCATAAAAAGTAGAATCAATAATATTACCCAGAGCTCCAACCGTACAAGCAGTAATAGCAAGAATCACCCCCAGTGGGGCTTTGCGACGGTAGATACGAACCAAATACCATATCAAAGCAACAACAGCACCAATACGAAACAACGAAAGAAACAACTTGCTAAAGATAGTCATACCATAAGCCGCACCCGAATTTTCGATAAAATAGATATTAAACCACTCCCCCAGAACTGGGATCTCCTGGGAGATAGTCATATTTGTTTTAACGAGAATTTTTGACACCTGATCAATCAGTAGCAATACAACAGCTATGATTATAATATATTTTGCTTTTAGCGGCTTTTGATTCATTCGTGAAGGTTTAACAATTTCTTACCACCGGCAAAGATAGTCATTTGTATATATAAAAAAAACTCTCTCGACAATTATCGAGAGAGTTTTCACCATATCCCACCATATTTATACTATATGGGGAAATTAATTCTGAGACTCTAAGTTCTAGTTTTCTCTGATTGTACCAGTATAGGTAACATCTTCTGCCTTGTTGCTCTTAACACGAAGGGCAGCACGACCAGTTGCTGAGTTCACTGCAAAGTCGAAAGTATATTTTGTTCCTGCATCCTCAAATGAGACAACCAATCGGAATCCAGTCTTAGTCTCCTCGTTATCAGTTATCTCGAAATTATCTTTGATCTCGATCTCAGATACACCTGGCATATCAACTTGGAATCCATCAGGACGTACACGTGAATAGTAGTAACCTGTTACGTTGTTACGACCTCCACTTTTGGTTTGCCATGACTGAGGGACAAATACAAAGTTTGTAGAGTTGAAAAGACGAGAATAAAGAACCTTGTTTTCAGCTTCAAGTTTTGCTTTTTCGGCTGCTTTTTCCTCTTTAGATTTTTTTTGTGCAGTTGCACTACCAATTGTCAATAGACATACGGTTAGAAGTAGAAGTAATTTTTTCATTTCTTTTTGTTTGTTTTTTTTAAGGGTTTATATTTTTATTTACCTGTATTAAATTTCTAATGTTCCTTGCACTGCTTTTGTTTTGCACTCAACACCCAGATGTTCATACGCCAACTGGGTCGCCTCTCTGCCTCGTGGAGTTCTTTTGATGAACCCTTCCTTTATTAGGAACGGTTCGTAGACCTCCTCTATTGTCCCTGCATCTTCGCCCACAGCGGTTGCTATGGTCGATATTCCCACGGGACCTCCCCCGAACTTGTCGATAATGGTGGTAAGGAGTCTATTGTCCATATTATCCAGACCCTTCTTATCTATATCTAGTGCATCTAGCGACCTTCGTGTGATCCCCAGATCTATTGTTCCATCTCCTTGCACCATTGCAAAGTCTCGCACTCTTCTTAGCAATGCGTTGGCTATACGTGGTGTTCCACGGCTTCTTCGGGCTATTTCGTATGCTGCATCACTCAGGATGGGGCATTCTAGTATCCCTGCGGCTCTCTCGACAATACCCTTCAAGGTTTCACTATCGTAGTATTGCAGGTGGCATTGGATTCCAAATCGTGCACGTAGTGGACTGGTCAACAGACCGCTACGAGTAGTAGCTCCCACCAGCGTAAAGGGATTTAGTTTGATCTGAACCGATCGTGCCGAAGCCC
>JAWXTL010000208.1:0-3528 GCA_044433565.1 Rikenellaceae bacterium
ATATCCAAAAGGGTAATAATCAGATAGCATATATCAAGGGGGCAAAAACTATTCGATCTTTGGTGGTCAAGGGCGATCCGCTTGAGATACATAAGTTTATGACCTCGACACTAGAGATCTGGTGGGATGGCAAGAAGGCTATATCTTTGCCGATGGATATGTTCTTTTTGTTTGAGCCTACGGGGGTCAAGGGTCGCTCACTTTTGGCAGGGCAGCTACCCCTAGGCGATGGAGTCTATAATTATATGCCTATGCCATTTAACGAAACGGCCGAAATTCGGGTCAACAGCACTCAGGAGTGCACCATTGAGGTGTCGATCACCCAAACCGAAGGTGCTCAGGGCGGCTGGCTATATGCAACCTATCGCCAAGAGCCTCAGACCACCCCAGGGAATCGTTACCTATGGCTTGATGTCGAGGGCGAGGGTCACTACCTAGGGCTTTATATGCGCAGTGCAGGTTGGAGCTATCACGATAGTAACCACGGAGGCTATTGGACTGGTTGCCTTGAGGGTGATGAGGTTTTTGAGGTTGATGGTCAGATGGTATCTCATGGCACAGGCACCGAAGATTATTTCAATGTGGGATGGAATGGTATGCCACTTCGATTGGATCATGCACAGATGCTACCATTCCATGGTTACACGCTTTATGATTGCAGCGAGAGTATTTCACGTACAGCGGCATATCGTTGGCATCTACCCACTGAGGTTATTCCTTTTAGAAAGAGCATTAGGGCTTCTATCGAGGTTGGGCCAACCGATGATAATGTTGGTTCATACGAGAGTGCAGCTTATTACTATTTGTACTAAACTGGCGTAACGGGCAGATGTAAGGCTGAAATGGATTGTTCTCGGACGGCTGTCGGTGTGACCCGTGCTATGAAATAGTACGGGGCTCCCGACGGGGGGAGCCGTCCGCCCCGTAGAGATTTCCCTTCTTATCGAAGGCAAATCTCCGCTATCGCAATTCGGAATATTATCACCCCCGAATAAATGGTTAGTTTCTCGGACGCTACGGGCGAACTGCGCTATGAAATAGTGCAGGGCTCCCGTGGGGGGAGCGTCCGCCCTGCTGACTTTTCTGACGAAAAGTCTCGCTATCGCAACTGGAAAGACATGCCCATATTATAAAATGCTTTGCGCCCCCGAAACCTTGTCGATGACTCGACAAGGTTTTTTTGTCGGGTGGGGGCGAGAACAATCCCTACTTTCCCCGTATAGAAACATCACTCTAACCGCATAGAACTGTGAGGCTTTTTGAAAAAATGCCCAACCGACCAAAAACTTTTGTCCAGAAATTACCCCCTCCAAGGGGTAATTTCTTCATTAGAACGACCCCAAAGTATAATCGCCGAAATTTTCCGATCACCCTTGGGAGCCGTCCGCCCCGTAGATTTTTCTGGCGAAAAATCCGCTATCGCAATTGAACCATGTTGTTTTCCGAAGATGACCTTCCTTTGCTGTTGTCGGGGCTGACTATTTCACTGCATCCAGCAGTTTTCTTATTATACTCTGTGACTGGTTTGATGGAGTATTGTTTGATGGAGTATTGTTTGATGAATTTGTAGGGTCGGGAGCGTTACTTGGAGCTGTGTTGTTTTGGGGTAAAGTGTTGTTTTGGATAGCCTCGCTGGGTAGCTGACCATTTTTGAGCGTCAGGAATTGGTTAGATGGGTAGTTTACCACTTCTAGCCCATTTTTGGTTGTCATAATCGAAGGGTCATAGGGTGCATAGGCTGTCATTCCGTTTAGCAGTTTGAGGATCACCATCCGACCATTGCTCGACAAACGGGCTTCGGTGGCTTCGACTTTGTCGTAGTTGGCGAACAACTGCACCCAATATTTAACGCCATTCACGTCGGCCATTCCTGCGCCTATTAGTTTTATCAGATCGTTTAGTATATTGGCTCTATGCCCGGGAGAGTTCATCCAACAATCTACGACCTCTTCGGACGATTTCTGTCGCATAGCTATATTTTCGGCGGCATAGGTATAGGTAAAATTATGTTCTTGCATTACGGTGTACCACTGCGCTCCAGTTGGTCGGGCGTGGTTGTAATAGACTACTTGTTCTTCGCCTCTGATATTTGCCATCCACTGCATAAGATCTATTGTTAGCAGTATGTGTTTTCCGTTTTTTACACGTTCAATATTTGTTAGCCTTATCACCTCCCACACATCATACGAGCTGTTCTCTATTGCATTTGAGAGGCTTGTTATTGATTGAGCTTTGGCGACTAGGGTCGTTATGCAGAGCAAGGATATTAGGATAAATTTTCTCATGAGGTCGATTATTTTATTGCCATGTGAGTATTGGATAGCCGTCGTTGATTCCACCAGTATCCTCTTTCCATGATCCACCTAGTATTTCGGCGAATTTTCCATCGGTCATATTCTCTGTCGACCAGCCCGTTGCATTGCTAATAGACGTGCCGCTTGTGTCAAAATGACTCACCGCAGCCCAATTAGGCAGAAGGGTAATATCAAAATAGCAGTTGTGGACTGTGCTACTCGAAATAGATCCGGCCACACCTCCAATATAGAGCCCCGAAGAAATATCATTTGTGGCACTATAACTATTATAGAGGTAACTCTCAAGAAGATAACCCACTACCCCACCAGCATTTTGTGTTGAGGTGACATAGTTCGCTCTGTTATAACAATTTGTGATCGTAGAACCCGAAATGGCCGACCCGACCACACCTCCTGTTTTCTCATAGCCCGACACCTCGTTGCCGGTATAACAACAACCCGAAACGGTTGAATTATAGGCCTGTCCCACGACTCCACCAACATGAGCAGCTCGACTCTCTTGACCCGAGGCTACCGCCACCGTGCCAAAGACCGAAGTCGAACTCGAACAGTTGGTAACCGAAGAGTAATAGGCCTGTCCCACTACTGCACCAACATACGAATAGCCCGAAATATAGCCACCTACCATGTGAACATCGGTGATGGTTGCACCACTGATATAGCCAAATAGACCTTGATAATTACCTTCGCCAGTATCAAGTGCCATAGGTATTGCCAAAATATAGATATCCGATATAGAGTGACCATTGCCATTGAAGTTGCCTTTGAACGGTGTTGCGGTGCTACCTATTGCGGTAAATTCATTTGCCATATTATATCCTTCGAGATCAATATCGGCGGTCATTTCGAGGTATTGCTCCGAGAAATCTTTAAGACCTAGATTGACTATGGTCGAAAGCTCCCGAAGATCATCGGAAGTCGAGATCAGATAAGGGTAATCCTTAGTACCTTCTCCTCCCGAGAAGAGCAAGTTTGTAGGAGTGGTATTATATGCTAATGCAGGATAACCGTTGTCACCCACTTTCCATGCACAGGCTTGGGGAGCAGTGGAGTTATTAAGATTATAGCTATAAGCATTATTGTAGAGCGTAAGTGCAAACGATGGTTCTTGCATATCATCGGTCGACATTAGTTTTGTTGCACTATCATCATCGGAAGAGGTACCACCATAACCGTAAGTCCAACTGCAATCATAATAACAATTGGTCACCGT